>JAYPSX010000105.1:0-5269 GCA_038133315.1 Hyphomicrobiales bacterium | reverse complement strand
TGTATTAATTGTCTTGTTTAATGCATCGCCAACACTTTTTTCATCAGAAACATCGCATTCTATTCCAATAAAATTCTTCCCAAATTCTTTTGAAAGTTCAGAGTTTGTTTTTTTTAGAGCTTCTCGATCTATATCCCATACCGCTACCTTCATTTTTTCATTAAGAAGTGATCGAGCAATAACTTTTCCTATACCTTTTGCTCCTCCAGTGACTATACTCACCCTATCCTGTAAATCAATAATCATTATGTTATGTAATCCTCTAGCTGTTTTCCTTTTATGACGTCAATTATCATATTGTTGCCATTATTATCAAGAATTTTAAGAGTATTATTAACTTTATCAACATTCTGTTTTAACTCAATGAAATTAGATGCAGCAAGATAAATTCTTGCAAAAACTTGTTTTTCTGTACCAATCATATCATGTGTAATTTCATCACCTATATTCACCCTATTAATAATTTTAATTGTATTTGGAGAAGAGGATATTTTAGTAAGACCCTCTACATTACTTACCAAACCCTCTTTAAGAAGAACCCACATCGTGCAACAACATTTTGAAAAAAAAGGTGAAAGAGCATTACTTTCCTCTAAGTACTTCCTATCATTCCCTAGTGCGAAGTCTATTAACATGCGAATGTTATCTACATTATTAAGCTTATTTAAATAAACATGAGGTGCCTCACCTTGAAGCCTAAACCCAGGATCATAAGCAAAGAATTCATTATTTTCTACAAAGAATTGCATATTCAGAACACCATCTTTTATTTGTAGTGAATCAAACATTTTCATGAATTTTTTGTGAATGGTTCTTTTGAAAGAAGAAGTATGTTTTGATGGGTATATAGCCCCTATGCATACTGGGCTGCCTTTTTTTTGTTTTTTTGTTGTAAACCTATCTGCACAAGCTGCTAGGTGTGGAGTTCCATCAATGAAGTTGTAGTAGGCTAACATATCATCACATCTCATAAGCTTCTCAATTACAACTCTATTGTTTTTTGAATGGATAGTCGCATTGCTTATACCTTTTTTAAGTTGTTTATTGTTGTAGCATATTTCCATTCCTATTCCTCCACCACTGTCTACTGGCTTGACAATGACAGGAAATATAATTTTTCTATAGTCTTTGATTTCTGAGGGATTAGCGTTATATGTAGGTATAGTACTAATATCAAATTTATTGCAGGTTTTTGCAAAGTTTTCCTTATCTGTTAAAACAGAAATACTCTTACTGTTTGCGTAACAAGGAAGAGATAATTGATCACAAAGAACCTTGTAAGGCTCAACTAGAACATCTGCTACACCCACAAGAATCCCATCAGATTTTGTCGCCCTAAATATTTTTTTAATATTTTCTATATCAAAACCATCATAATTAAAGCTCTCATGTGCATATTTTTTTGCTGGAGAATTACTATTCGGGTCAATAACAATAGTTTTAACTCCCATTTCTTTGGCTTTTTTTACTATTTGGATGGTCTCAGGATTTCCTCCCAGAATGATCAATTTTTTCTTTAAAAAATTATTTTTCAACAAATAACTATCTAAATCAAAACAAAGGTTTGAACTAGCAGCCCTAAGTTTGCTTCGATCAATATTGATTGCAGATATTATTTTATCTGGATCAACTCCAAGATTAGTTAGCTTTTTAAATGAGCTTTCTACAAAGGTAGGATTAGTTGAGGCAATAAATACTTTATCAAACTTAAAATTCATAACACTTGCTACACTTTCAACATCTAACCCAACTTTTTTGCTTTGAATATGGTCATTATCAACCCATGCTGATATCTTAATATCAGAAATATTTTTCATAAATGTATAAGCTATTTGCCCAAAAGAGCCTGAGCTTAAAAGTATAATTTTTGAATTTCTGAGATCCTTAAAAACAATGTTCTCATTTGTCTCTGAAAGAGCAATATTTCCGCCTGATCTATTTAACAGAAGTGAATAAAGGTAATTAAGTATCTGAACATAAATCCCATATTTAAAAAAATAGATCTTCAATGAGTTGGTAAGGTTTTCAAAAAGTAACTTTATTTTTTGATATTCCAAATCAAGATTCTTTACCTGCTTGATAATAGAATCTTGTCTTTGTCTATAAATGTATGTCGGGTTAGAGGTAATAACAATTTTCTTTGATTGAAAAATATAAGGGTAAGTAATGCATGAATCCTCTCCCATTACTATTTTATTATCTATTGTTGAAATAATTTTCTTGATTTTATGTGTGAGGAATAGCTTATTCCAAACGTAAGTATTGATTCCATGCTCAAAAAAATTACCTGTATATATGGCCTTGGGTAGAATAGTTTTTTCTAGCTTCTCAGCTTCATATGTGCCGTCAGGGAAATGGTTTTTTATAACTTTCCTTTTTCCAAGGAAGTCTCGTTTAAAATTTGTAACAACTAGATCTACATTTAAATCTAGATTAGAGTGCAGTTTTTTTATATGCTCAGAATCAATCCAATCATCACCATCAACAAAAGTAAGATATTTGCCACTTGCTTTAAGAACTCCAGCCTTTCTTGCGCTAACAAGCCCACCATTCTTCTTGTTAATCAACACGATTCTTTTATCTGTTTTAGCAAAGTTTTCACAGATGAACCTTGAGTTATCATCAGATCCATCATTTACTAAAATTATCTCAATATTTTTAAATGATTGATTTATGATGCTAGATATACATTTGCTTAGATATTTTTCTACACGAAAAATTGGAACAATAATACTAATTTTGTTTGAATCTTTTTTATGAAACATATCACTCACAATCTATTCCAGCTGTACCATGACCAATTATTTCAAATAGATCGCCTGCAAGTGGTAAATTTGATTCATTTCGAGCTGTTGAGACTATTAATCTATCAAGCCTTTCACCTACAAAACAAATATTAGTAACGTATGGAGTTGGGATGGGTATTTTTAATAGTTCTTTCCCATGAATGTTTGTTTTAGTAACTATGCCTGCTCCCCAATGTGCAAGCCATAGATTCTCATCACGATCAAAGCACATACCATCTGGCGACCCATAAGTTGCTCCAAACTTCTTCCAAATAGTCTTTTTAATATTTTCTGTGTCACCAATATTCTCATATTTATATATGATTCTTTTATATGAATCATTATGTAGAAGATAGTTCTTTCTTTTATTAATTGCTGGTCCATTGGTGATGTTGTAACCATCATCTATAAGCGATAACGTTTTTTCTTTAAGACAAAAGAATTTCCCTTCTTTTTTTTTAGGATCGATGTAATTCATTGTTCCAAACCATATATTCCCTTTGCTATCAATTTTTGCGTCGTTTAATCTAATATTAGGATTATTAGTTTCAACTTTAACAATTGTTTCAAGTTTATTCTTTTCTGGCATATAGCTGCAAATTCTGTCCTTCATACCTATCATCAATGACATGGATTTATCTCTGGTAATTACCCAACTTATTAAATCATCAAATTTAAAATTTTTAATCTGACCATTGCTAATATCTATGCTAAGAAGTTTCTTGTTTAAAATATCTACACACCAAACTAAACCTCTATTTTTGTCCCAATGTAGACCTTCACCAAGCTCAAGGCCTAGAGTATGTAAATGTACCGAATAAATATTTCTCTCAAACTGGGTCATGCAATCTAGAAGAAATGCCCCCTGAAACTTCTATGCAAGAACCATTCAGGAACTTAAAGCTTCCTGACGATAAACAGATTATAAGGTCTGCTATTTCATCTGTGGTGCCAATGCATTTTGAGGGATGAAAATCTTTTAGATCTTTAATGCTTATGTTCTTATCTTTAAAACCATCTCTTAACATTTTTGTATCAATAGCTGCTGGTTCTATTGCATTAACCCGTGCGATTCCTTCAAGGTCAATTGCTAGATTTCTTGTAAAGGAGGATAGGGCTCCTTTACTTGTTGCGTATGAAAGGAAACCTGGTTTTGTTAGTTTTGAATGAATACTGCTGACATTTATTATTGAAGCACTTTTATTTAGATATGGCAGAATGATCTGCGAAAGAAAAACAGCTGAATAAAAATTAACTTCCATTACATCTTTCCAGCTTGTGCTTGTAATTGTTTTTATGCTATCAATCTTTTGTATGGCTGCATTATTTATAAGCAGGTCAACTCCTGAGTGACCAAGAGTTTCCTCAACATCAGAAATAAACTTCACTTTAGCCCCACTACTGTCATTGGAAAGCTCTCTCAAGTCAAATTGAAAGTATTTCTGCAGATATTGATTTCGTTTATTTGTTACATCTATCCCAATCACATTAAAGTCATTCAAAAAAAGCTTTTCTGAAACCTTCAATCCAACTTCGCCATTGCACCCTGTTAAGATAGCTGTTTTTTTTCTGCTCATCAGTCAAATAATATCAGTCTTTTCTATAGTTCCAAGCGTCATTTATAATTATTATTATAAAATGGAACATCAGGCTGAGTGGCAGAGTGGTTATGCAGCGGACTGCAACTCCGTTAACATCGGTTCGATTCCGTTCTCAGCCTCCATGCTATGAAAATTCTTATTACAGGCTCTTCAGGTTTTATTGGGTTTCACCTTACATCAAAACTTCTAAAGTTAGGGCATGAGATTATCGGAGTAGATGATCACAATGACTATTACGATATAAAACTAAAAGAACAAAGGCGTGATCGTTTGCTGGGAAAAAATTTTACATTCTACAAACAAGATATCAATGAAATTGCTATCAAAGAAAAAAATTTTGATCTTGCTATTAATTTAGCTGCACAGGCTGGAGTAAGAATTCCAAAAAGTAAACATTACCTATACAGCCATACAAATATAAATGGCTATCAAAACTTTTGTAACTTTTGTTTAAACCAAAATATCAAAAATATTATTTATGCTTCCAGCAGTTCTGTTTACTCTGACAAAGAGGGAACTAAATTTTTAGAAAATAATACCAAGCTTGAACCAAAGTCAGAGTATGGAAAATCAAAGTTATTAAATGAGGTATTTTCATCTTATTTTTCTAAGAAAACAGAAACTAATTTTATTGGATTAAGGTTTTTTTCTGTATATGGTCCCTATGGTAGACCAGATATGGCATATTTTTTATTTACAGAACTTCTTAAACAAAATAAAAAAATAATACTAAATAATAATGGGAGCATGGCTAGAGATATGACTTATATTGATGATATTATTGAAGGGATCCTATCAAGCATTAATCTTATAATGATTTGTAATTTTACACAAAAACATGAAATCGTAAAATTGTTAAATGATAAAAAAGTAACATCAAAT
>JAYPSX010000104.1:0-5282 GCA_038133315.1 Hyphomicrobiales bacterium | reverse complement strand
AATCTAATTTATTTTCTCTTTTAAACTTATTAACAATTGCTTGCTTTAATTCAGGAATCCCATCTACTGCAGTATATTTTGTTTCTCCACGATTAATAGCATCTATAGCAGCTTCTTTGATATTATCAGGTGTATCAAAATCTGGTTCGCCTGCACCCAAACCAATTACATCTCTACCTTGGGCCTTCAATTCACGCGCTTTTTGAGTAACAGCAATTGTAGGAGATGGCTTAATAGCTAAAACTTGCTTTGATAAAAAATTATTTGTCATTCAAGATAAATCCTTTTCTAAAGTTACTTCATATGCAGCAACATCCCTATCTGTTGCGCCACCATTTGCACTAACAGCTGCCCTCCATCTCTTGAAGTGAGCTGACTGAAAATGGATTTCCAAATCTTCCATTGATTTCCATTTTTCAGAAAGACGCATCAAACCTGGATCATCAAGAGCTTCAGAGAACTGAAAGTAAATACAACCACTTTCAGAGTTACTCATCTTTACCATATGTTCTATTTCTGGGCGAAGATTATCAAGGTATTCCGGTTTAAGACGAAATTCTCCCATTACAATAATCATTTTTTTGATTCTCCTCTTCGCAGTGCCAATAATTCATTCAATTATCATAAATATTCACTATTTGTAAGAAAAAAATATAGTTTATAATTCATCAATGCTATTTATATGCGATATAATTAATAAAAATAAAATTATATTTTTGAGTTTTAATTAATGTCCATCAGTCCAATAAAAAATAAATTTCAGATTCATTCAAAATTTCAACCCTCAGGTGATCAGCCTTATGCAATAACTTCACTAGTGGATGGCTTGAAAGTTGGTAAACGAGATCAGGTTTTATTGGGTGTTACTGGATCTGGAAAGACATATACGATGGCTAAAATCATAGAAAACTCTCAACGGCCAGCAATAATACTAGCACCAAATAAAACTCTTGCAGCACAGTTATATGGTGAATTTAAATCATTTTTCCCTGAAAATTCTGTTGAATATTTTGTCTCATATTATGACTATTATCAACCAGAAGCTTATGTAGCCAGAACAGACACATATATAGAAAAAGATGCCTCCATTAATGAACAAATTGACAAAATGAGACATTCTGCGACAAGATCACTCATCGAAAAAGATGATATTATAATTGTTGCATCTGTATCTTGTATATATGGTATTGGTCCGCTCGATGTCTATGCTGAAATGACAGAAAAAATACAAGTAAATAAAAATATTGATTTGAGAGGATTGATTAATAGGCTCGTTGAACTTCAATATAAAAGAAATGATTTAAATTTTTTTAGAGGAACATTTAGAGTTAAAGGAGATATTCTTGAAATATTCCCTGCCCATTTTGATGACCGAGCATGGAGGATGTCATTCTTTGGGAATGAAATTGAGTCAATTAGTGAATTTGATCCATTAACCGGTGAAGTATTTCATGATATCGAAGAAATAACTATCTTTGCAAATTCACACTACATAACACCAAAACCAACTCTAGATACAGCTATAAAACAGATTAAAGTTGACCTAAAAAATCGACTTGAGTTTTTTCATAATGAAAATAAGTTACTTGAGGCTCAACGACTAGAGCAAAGAACTATGTTTGATCTTGAGATGATAAATACAACAGGCACATGTGCAGGTATTGAAAATTACTCGAGATACCTATCGGGAAGACAAGAGGGTCAACCACCACCAACTTTATTTGAATATATGCCTGAAAATGCGATCGTATTCATTGATGAAAGCCATGTAACGATTCCGCAACTTGGTGCTATGTACAAAGGTGATTTAAGCAGAAAAGAAAATCTATCTGAGTATGGTTTTAGGCTGCCCTCTTGCAAAGATAATAGACCATTGAATTTTAATGAATGGAATTTTATGCGCTCTCAAACAATTTATGTTTCAGCTACACCCGGAAAATGGGAACTAGCTCAAACAGATGGAAAGTTTATTGAACAAATCATCCGTCCAACAGGTCTGATCGATCCGATAACAGAAATTAGGCCAGTTAAAAATCAAGTTGAAGATATAATTGGTGAAATTGAGTTAGTTAGTAAAAATAATCAGAGAGTATTAATAACAGTTTTAACAAAAAAAATGGCTGAAGATCTGACTGAATATCTTCATGAAAAAGGTATAAAGGTTAGATATCTTCACTCAGACATTGATACAATTGAGAGAATTGAGATAATACGTGATTTGAGAAAAGGTGTATTTGATGTTCTAATTGGAATAAATCTATTGCGAGAGGGATTAGATATTCCTGAGTGCTCATTAGTAGCAATATTCGACGCAGATAAAGAGGGTTTTTTGAGATCTGAGACATCCCTAACACAAACAATTGGTCGTGCAGCTAGAAATGTTAATGGTAGAGTTATACTATACGCAGATAAAGTTACGAATTCTATCTCACGAGCATTAAATGAGACAGAAAGAAGAAGGGAAAAACAAAAAATATATAATGACGATAACAACATCACACCCGAAACTATAAAAAGTAATATTAATGATCTTGATTACTCCATCTATGAAAAAGATTACTATGATATTTCGATAAATTCTGAGATTGTTAATGATAGTGAAAGTTTAGAAAAGAAATTAGATAGATTAAGAAAAGAAATGTTAGAAGCTGCGTTGGATTTAGAATTTGAAAAGGCAGCAAAAATTAGAGATGAAATCAAAAAAATCAATAATAGCAACCTACTAATTGATGAATTAGTTAAATAGAATCAAAGGATAATAATGAGAACTATTTTAGTGACTGGTGGCGCAAAAAGAATTGGTAAATCAATAGTCAATTCCTTAGCAGAAGAGAATAATCGAATACTAATCCACTATAACAATTCAATTGAAGGAGCTCAAAGACTCAAAGATGCTCTAATTAAAAAGAAAGTTAATGTGCAAATATATAAAGCAGATCTATCTAATTCGAATCAAATTATGAAAATGATTGAACAGATTGATAAAGATTGTAATGGAGAACTTGATACATTGATAAATTGTGCGTCTATATTTGAATTTGATAGTGCAAGAGATTTCTCTAATGATAGGTTTAATAATCATATCAATATTAATCTTTTAGCTCCCCTTTTGATCTCTAAGCATATTGCCCAAACAAAAAATAGCAATAATGAGATAGATAAAAATATCATAAATATAATTGATCAGAGAGTTCTGAGAATAAACCCATCTTATTTCAGTTATTCTATTAGTAAGTTTGCGTTATGGGGCGCAACTCAAATGATGGCTCAAGAATATAGTCCTCTTATTAGAGTGAATGCAGTAGCACCAGGACCTATATTAGCAAACCACGACCAATCAGATGATGACTTTGCAGAAGAAGCTAATAACACTCCCCTACAAAAAAAACCTGACATAAAAGATATATCCAATGCCATCAAATTTATACTTTCAACAAGATCAGTTACGGGACAAATAATTGCAATTGACTCCGGCCAACATTTATCATGGAAAACACCTGATTATATAGAAGTGAAAGTTGATTAGTTTTTATGGTTTCACAGATAACAAACCTCCAAGCTGGAGCAAAAATTATAAAAAAATACACAGAGACTCTGTCTAAAAAACCTGGTGTATATAGGATGTTAGATGCAAATCAAAAAATTCTTTACATTGGAAAAGCAAAAAACTTATTGAATAGAGTCAAAAGCTACACAAACCCAAATAATCACTCAAATAGAATAAAAAAAATGATTTCAGAAACAAAAGCTATGGAATTTATAATAACTGTTTCTGAAGCTGAAGCTCTACTTTTAGAAGCAAATCTTATAAAAAAAAATAAACCTAAATATAATATTGCAATGCGAGATGATAAATCTTTCGCTCATATCCTTATTAATAATCAACATTCCTATCCGAGATTAATGAAATATAGAGGAGAAAAAAAAATTAATGGACAATATTATGGTCCCTTTGCTTCTGCGGGTGCAGTGAATAAGACAATTGATATTTTACAAAAAGCTTTCTTGCTAAGAACGTGTTCAGATAGTGTTTTTGAGAATAGATCACGCCCTTGTCTTCTGTATCAAATTAATAAATGTTCTGCACCCTGTACAGGTGAGATTTCAGAAAAAGATTATAACTCTCTTCTTGATGACTTAGATCTATTTATGAAGGGGAAAGCAAGCACAATAAAAGATAAAATATATTCTGCGATGCAGCAAGAGTCCTCAAAATTAAATTATGAAAATGCAGCAAAGTTAAGAGATCGTCTTGAAACAATTAATAAAATCCAATCACAACAAACTATAAACAACACAGGCATTAATGATGCGGATATTTTTGCTATAATGAAGTTGGATAATTTGGTATGTGTGCAAGTATTTTTTATTAGAGCAGGACAAAATTGGGGTAATAGAGAATATTTTCCTATCAATAATAAACTAGACACTAATGAAGAGATTTTGGACTCATTCCTAGCTCAATTTTACACAACACATCCCTGTCCCAAGGATCTTATTATTTCCCATGAAATTCCAAGTAAAAAGTTACTAGAATGTGCTTTATGTGAAAAGAATAAAAAAAAGGTTTATATCCAAATTCCTAAGATAGGAGAAAAATATAAACTCATTCAAAAAGCTCTTATGAATTGCGAACAAGCTCTTAATAGAAAATTAAATCAAATAGATAACCACAAAGTACTTATGGATGGTTTAGCAAACAAACTCTTATTAAGTAAAATTCCAAAGAGAATTGAAATTTATGATAACAGCCACATTCAAGGTAGCCATCCTGTTGGGGCTATGGTTGTGGTTGGAGAGGACGGATTCGAGAATAAAAGTTATAGAAAATTTAATATTAGATCAGGGGAAATTAAACCTGGTGACGATTATGGTATGATGAAAGAGGTCCTCACCAGAAGATTTTCTAAAATAGAAAATAAAGTCGCGTATGAAAATTCTCCCGACCTAATAATTATTGATGGTGGAATAGGCCAATTAAATATAGCAAGAGATATCCTAAATGAATTTAATCTCAACCAAGTTCAATTGATAAGTATTGCAAAAGATAAAAAAAGAAAGTATGGAAATGAAAAAAAACACACTCCACAAATTGGAATAATAATTCTTGATACAAACGACCCCATCTTCTACTTCTTACAAAGGATGAGAGATGAAGCTCACCGGTTTGCAATAGGTAGTCACAGAATTCGCAGGAATAAAGCAATAAAATATTCAAAACTTGATGACCTTGAAGGTATTGGTGTTAAAAGAAAAAATCAATTAATGAAATATTTTGGAAG
>JAYPSX010000103.1:0-5312 GCA_038133315.1 Hyphomicrobiales bacterium | reverse complement strand
ACATTGACCAACCTTCTACGCATCTTAATCTGTATGTCCTATCAACTCTATCAATACCATCTAATAACTCATTCAAATCATATTTACCTGGATTTTCAGCAAGACCAGCAATTTCCACCTGCCATGGTGAAGTTGTTAATTTATGAGCATATTTTGCAGGATCTGTTTTATCAATTCCAAACTCATAAAAATTATTGTAGTTAGTGATTTCTTCAAAGGTATTGATTTTTCTTTCAAGGCTTTCATCCGCCTGTGCAGGCGTTATTTTATTCAACGCAACGAGTGATGATAATGCCATACCTAATTGAAGAATTTTTCTTCTATTGACATAGATATGCTTTGGAGTAAAGGCTTCTTCTATTTTATCGTTTTTTATATCCATACACTTAATATAGTCATTATTTCAGATAAAATTCAATATTCTAAACTAGATTATTGTGTTAATTTATTACTGCATAAATTAATTATATAAAATAGGGATTTAAAAATGATTAAAGGTCTAATTTCTCCAATTCTCAGTCCATTTGATGACAAACTTAACTTTAATCAAGAGATGTATAACGAGCTCGCAAAAGATCTTCTCTCAACTGGATGCTCTGGGTTAGCACCATTCGGTACAACTGGTGAAGCTTTATCGGTTAGTAATGATGAAAGGATGCAAGCTCTTGAAAATTTAATCAAATCAGGGGTTTCGCCTGATAAACTAATCCCAGGAACTGGTCTGTGTAATTTCCCAGATACAGTAAAAATTTCCCGTCATGCAATAGAATTGGGTTGCAGAGGTGTTATGACTTTACCGGCATTCTACTTCAAAGATGTCACTGATGAAGGTCTTTTCCAATATTATGAAAGATTAATAGATGAGATTAACCATCCAAATCTAAAAATATATCTATATCACATACCTCAAGTATCTGGCGTTGGATTGTCTATTCCACTTGTAAAAAAATTAAGATCCAAATACCCAGATGTTATTGTTGGTATCAAAGATAGTTCTGGTGTTTGGGAAAACACAGAACAATTACTATCAATTGATGGTCTTATTGTATACCCAGGAGCAGAACTACCAGTAATTGATGCTATAAAATTAGGTGGGCCAGGTTGTATATCTGCTACAGCTAATTTTAATCCAACTAACATTGCTAAAGTAATTGAGTTATCCCATGATGGGAAATGGGATCAAGCGGAAGAAGTTCACAAAGATGTGAAAGAAGTTAGATATCTCTTTCAAGATTATTCTGCGATTCCAGCCCAAAAAGCAATGCTTGCAATTAAATACAAAGATGAGAGATGGAAAAACATTAGACCACCTTTAGTTCAAATTTCAGAGCAGAGATCATCCGAGCTAGCAGACAAATTAAGAAATCACGGATTTAATTTCTAACTTATTTTATTCTTATAGTATCAAAAGCATCTAGGGCAAGATCACGTGATTCTTGCATATTGACTATTGGATAGGGATAATCTTTACCCAGTGTAACACCAGAGTCATCAAGAATTGATTTTGGAGCATCCCATGGATTAAATAAGTATTTCAAGGGCACATTAGCAAGCTCAGGTATATATTTCTTTGTGTAACTTCCATCAGGATCGAATTTCTGACCCTGCATAATAGGATTAAATATCCTAAAATATGGAGCTGCATCTGCACCAGAACCAGCTACCCATTGCCAACTAGCACTATTGCTAGCCATATCTGCATCAATTAAACAATCCCAAAACCATCTCTCACCATGATTCCAGTGAATGAGAAGATTTTTAACTAAAAAAGACCCTACAACCATCCGCAATCTATTATGCATATAGCCTGTTTCCCATAATTCTCGCATTCCTGCATCAACAATAGGGTAACCCGTAAGACCGCGCTTCCAATTTTGTAGGTTACTTATATCTTTTATCCATGGAAACTTATCAAATTTTTTATATAAATTTTCGGTTTGAAGCTGCTGGTTATAATAGAGAAGACTGTATGAGAACTCTCTCCAACCAATCTCACTTTTAAAGTGATAAACATCCCTCTCTGGATATATTGAACCATCTAATTCATCAACCATATACCATATTTGATTTGGAGAAATCTCTCCGAAGTGAAGATGTGGAGATAATCTTGAAACATTATTTTGAGATGGAAAATTTCTGCCATCTTTATAATTGACTAGGCCATCTTCAATAAAATTTTCTAATTTTTTATAAGCTGCATGTTCTCCAATGTTCCACATACCATCAAATTTTTTGTGCCAATTATTTTTTGGCAAAATATTAATCTCATCTAAATCTTTTGAATTATTTGCCTTTACGACCTTTGATATGTCCGCAGATCCTAATGGATAACGGGGAGGACTGGCATTTAGACAGCCCTTTTTGAAGAATGGTGTAAATACTAGATAAGGTGTTTTATCATCTTTGTGTATTTCCCAAGGCTCCCATAAAAGAGACGCATTATGAGACTCGCAATTAATTCCGTTTGATGAAAGCGAGTCTTTTATCTTGCTGTCTCGATCTATTCGCCATGGTTCATAGCATCTGTTCCAAAAAACATTTTTGATATCATACGATTCACATAACTGTTGTAATATTGTGATCGCATCTCCTCTAAAAAAAGAAATATTACTATTGAAATTAGAGTTATGTTTATCAAGAGAATTATATAACCACCAAGCGCTTGCTTCACCAATCATGGTTTCAGTATTACTATTCACATCATCAAATATATATACAGCTAAAAAATGTTCCGATGAGGCACGGTTTAATGCTGGATTATCAGCTATTCTTAAATCCTGTCTCATCCAATAGATTGCGGTAGGTTTGTTACTCATCATCCTCGCCGTTTATGTAAATGGTACAATTTAAATTTTGATATAATTCAGAGATACCAAAAATCCACTGACCTACTTTTGTAAATTCAAGCATCCTATTGCGCTCAAGCGCATCGATTTGTTTTTGAGATGATTTTTCTATTTCGCTTACTAATACTAAGCAATAATTTGTTAGAAATTCATTAGCTTCTTCTAAAGAATTCACTTCGGCTTTACCATGCGTAGGACTAAAAAAAACTATTAGAAATCCAATAATTATCAGGTATTTATATGGTATTTTATGTATATATAACAATTATTTATATTATTTTCTTAATTTTTATTTTCTGTATTTATTTGAGGGCTCAAAACCGGAGTGTTCTACTGAACGTGGGCTGCTAACCCATAAATTACGGTTTGGGTGCATTCCCGCACCATAAACAGCAGACACAGCATTACATCTCATATTGTTCAATAATCTCGTATCTATTTCGCCAACTGAAGGATGATTCCCACCGTTTTGATCAACTTCTTTTTGCCAGCTCTTCATTCTTTCAGCAAAAATAACCTCATCTTCTAATTCAAGGCATGTGAGAGTATTTTGGTTTAAATCTACTATGATGTTATCTCCATCATTAATCAACCCTATTGGACCGCCAAGCGCAGCTTCTGGACCAACATGACCAATTACAAGACCCACAGACCCCCCTGAGAATCTCCCGTCTGTCATGAGTGCAACAACTATCCCCTTCTCTCTGCATAGCGTTGTAATTCTTGATGTAGAATCAAGCATCTCAGGCATCCCAGGTCCACCTACAGGACCTTCATACCTAACAACAATCATATCCCTATCTTCAAATGTATCTGGATTGGTTTCCAAAGTATCAAGAAGTGATTGCTCTCCATCAAATGTTCTAGCCTTTCCATGGAAAACATTATCCTCAAGCCCACCTTCAACACCTGCTAGTTTTAATATTGCACTGTTTTCTGGAGAGAGATTGCCCCCAAGTAATCTAAGACCTCCGGTTGGCTTGAATGGAGATTCGATTGAATAAATAACATCACCATCAGGTTTATTTGGTTTTAATCTGTCAATCTGTTGGCTCAGCGTTTCTGAAGTACAAGTCATTGTATTACCGTTAAGGAGCCCAGCATCTAGCATATCCTTTACAATAACCTGAACCCCGCCCATTCTATCAATATCCACCATTGAATACTTGCCAAATGGTCTTGCATTTACAACAACTGGAACAACATTTTGAGAAAGGTGATTAAACTCTTCGTGGCTCATAATGTCTTTGTAAAAGTCATCATAACCAGCTGCACGAGCAAGTTCTGGAGCATGCAACATGATATTTGTTGATCCTCCTATCGCCATTGCTACTATGATGCCATTTCTTATTGAGTCTCTCGTAACTATATCTCGAGGAGTAATATTATTTTCAATTAGTTTTGATAGATAATCTATTAATTGATCAGGATATTCATTTGTTCTACGTTCATCTTGTGATGCTGGTGATACCATGTGTAATGGTTGCATCCCAACAACAGCTATAAACGTTTGCATGGTATTATAGGTGAACATACCACCACAACTTCCATGCCCAGGACATGCCTCTAATGCAATTCTCTTTTTGAGTTTTTCATCACTACTTCCAGCTATTTGGTAACTAGAAATTATATCAATTGCCTCTCCTGTAGCACTGTCTACTCCAGGTCTGATGGATCCATCTGACATTATTATTGCAGGTCTGTTATGTTCTAAAATTGCAGCGAGAGTTCCTACTGGAGGTTTATCACATGCAACAACTGCAATAGTCCCTTCTAACCCAGAGGCGCTAAGATGTTCGCATACTGACTCATTGGTGACCTCTCTACCAATAAGGGAATACCTCATTTCTTTTGTCCCATTACGAATTCCATCAGAAGTTGCAATTGTAAATTCAGGTTGTACCAGCCTCATCTTTAGCTTCTTATCTTCTTTTCCAACCCGAGATCTTAATTGTTCATGGATTGCTAGAACCTTTTCACTCACACCCACATAACATTGAGAGTCCCCTTTGTTTCCTAAAACACCAACAGATGGTTCGTGTATTAAATCAACATCGGTATTTAACTCTCTTGCTATTCCATATGTCTGAGAGTTTCTTCCTGGATTTCTATCAATAAGAACAATTTTTGAATTTTTCATTTTTAACAAACCCCAAATAAATAGTATTTTGAAAATAACTCAAATAGAGTCTTTTAGCAAACCCAAAGGGCATTATTTCTCGCTAGTTTAGTCATTTTGAATGTATTCACATTCACCACCGCAGCAAGGGTCTGTTACTTGCTTACAATTGAGACACTGGTAATGTGATTGGACGTATACGAAGCCTAAATTTGAATTACAAAATGGGCATGTTTCACCGTTAGGCTCTTTAGCTGTTAATTTAATTTCTTCTAGCTTTTCCATTCGACTAAAAACATAGCTTCATTTCTTCTCATAAATCCAGGTGTAAATGGACCATTATATGT
>JAYPSX010000102.1:4947-5334 GCA_038133315.1 Hyphomicrobiales bacterium | reverse complement strand
TGTCACATACGGCAATATGACATTTGTTAGCTGTTGTTTGAATAACATTATTACCATTGAGGGAATCCATATCATTAACATTGAGAATATAAACCGCTTTATTTAAATCGAAATGATATTGTGAATAGATATCCGTTGATTTCAAATTTATTGGATTATAAATACCCGGAATGTCATTCAGAAAATCATTGGCTAAGTGATATGCAAATACATATTTATTAGTCTCTGAGGAGATTCTATTGTGAATCTGTGAAATTATGTTTGTAACATTCGTGTTTTTTTCAGAGTAAATGTAAAAAACTGAAGCATTCAAATTAAGTTCTTTTGGTGCATTTAAATTATGGTCTGTTGCAACTTTTATTTGTAATAACAAATCATCCAATGAAC
>JAYPSX010000102.1:0-4937 GCA_038133315.1 Hyphomicrobiales bacterium | reverse complement strand
CTTGTGCGTCATGACAGATGAAATAATACTCCTGATCCTTTTCTTCTATACGATTTAGAATTACTGCTGTTTCACCAAATCTATTCTGTATATCTTTAAATAGATTCAACTTAGGCTTTGTCTTTAAGATTTCAATTTTCATCTATATTTGATTTTTCAGCTGATTGCCCAATACGACAACATACTTTTACAGGTTGATCTTCCGGGATTTCTGTATATGAAAATACTTTAAAGTCAGGAACACGCTGTTTTATAACTCTTGCTAACCAAGGTCTAATTGTTGGTGCTACAACTAAAGTTATTTCTATGCCGTCGGCAAAAGATTTATCTACCTGTGTTTTAATTGAGGTTATTAAATCTGTTAATAGTCTTGGATCAATTATAGGTTCAATTTTATTAGGGCTTTTATCTACACTGTTTATTAGAATCTGTTCTAAGGCTGGATCTAAAGTTATAACATTTAACTCGTCTCCCAAGCTCACTATTTCTTGTAGCATAAGATGGCCTATTTTCGGCCTTACAAGCTCAGTGAGTTCATCAGGATTTTGTGTTTTAGATCCCTCAGTCAGTAAAGTTGCTAAAATTGTTTTCATATCTTTTATTGATATGGCTTCATAAAGAAGATTTTTTAGAACCTGCATTATTGTTGCAATTGATAATTTTTCGGGAACCAGATCTTCAACAAGTTTTGGAGATATCTTAGAAACTTTATCTAAAAGTTCTCTAGTCTCATCATGGCCTAATAGTTCGTAAGAATTATTTTTTAATAAAGCGTTTATATGTGTAGCAATAACAGTAGAACTATCAACTATTGTATAGCCTAATAATTTCGCATGATCAGCAATTTTAGTGTCAATCCAATATGCATCTAATCCGAATGCAGGTTCTTTTGTTTTTATACCTTCAATCTCCTCCTTAATATCACCTGGATTAATTGCTAAATCTTTGTGAATTTCAATCTTGCCTTTACCGCGGACTACTCCCTTCAGAAGTATGTTATAAGATAATGGATCTAGATTTAAATTATCCCTTATTCTTATTGGTTGTATTAAAAATCCGAGTTCGGTTGATAATTTTTTACGAATCCCTTTTATTCTAGAAAGTAAAATTCCACCACCATTTTCACTAACTAAAGGAATGAGACCGTAACCAATTTCCAGTCCAATAGTATCTACATGTTCTATATCTGCCCAGTTTAGATCTATATCTTTATCATCATCTATACTTACATCATCCTCATCATTAATACTATTTTCACGATCTTTTTTATCATTAACAAAGCTTATGTAAAATAAAATTAAGCTGGCCGGTATAAAGAATATATGCGGCATACCTGGTATGATACCTAGTATGAATAACACTAATGATGTTACCTTTAGCGCGATTGGATTTCTTAGTTCTAGGCTAGCTTGATTTGTTGTAGATTCTGTCGTAGTAACTCTTGTAACTATGATTGCAGTAGACAAAGAAAGTAAAAGTGATGGAATTTGTGCTACTAAGCCGTCACCAATTGTTAATACAGTATATATTTCTGCAGCATTCTCAAAACTCAAATCATGCTGAGTAGTACCAACAATTAATCCACCTATAATATTTATTAGCAGTATTAATATCCCAGCAATGGCATCTCCCCTAACGAATTTGGAAGAACCGTCCATTGATCCAAAAAAATCTGATTCTTGTGCAACTTCTTGTCTCCTCTCTGTAGCCTGTTCTTGGGTAATTAATCCAGAGTTTAAATCTGCATCAATAGCCATCTGCTTTCCTGGTAAAGCATCTAATGTAAAACGCGCAATTACCTCAGATGTACGACCAGCTCCTTTTGTCACAACAATAAAATTAATTATCATCAATATGATAAATATGATGAAACCCACAACATAATTACCAGCAATAACAAATTCACCAAAAGAGGCTATAACATCTCCAGCAGAGTCCGTTCCTTCGTGCCCTTTTAATAAAACTACCCTGGTTGAAGCGACGTTCAAACTTAAGCGCAGCATTGTTGCTAAAAGGAGAATAAGAGGAAACGATGAGAATTCTAGTGGTTTATGAACATTAATACTTATCATGACTATAACCAGGCCCGCCATGATATTGAATGTAAATAGGATATCCAGAACAACCGCAGGTAGAGGGATTACAAGCATCGCCATTATTGCTAGGAATACCAGCGGGATAGCTAAATTTTTTATAGCTCCGAAATTTATAAATTGTCGGATATTTGACACTATGGCATTTTGCATAATTACTTGAATATCAATGAGTTACAAATTGAAAAAAGGATTCCGTAAATTCCATAGAAACTGTCAATTTGTAGTGCAATTACTATGCCAAATAATTGAGAAATGAAATTAACAAATAATAAAGAATTAAATACAACTGCCGATATATCTAACTAGTTCAATCAAATTAGGCCTTCCCATGCACAAATCACGCTTAATTTTGGCTACGTTTCTTTCTTTAATAGTTACAAGTTGCCAAGTATATAATCCCTATATAAATCAATATGATACATATGAAAATTTCTACAGGGGCGGAATGGTTGAGGCTACTGGATACTCAGTTATTGCTTCGCACCAGGGTTCTGAGCCTCAGCAGCGATTGATGGCTATAAAGGCAGCACGTATGGATGCATTCAGGCAATTAGCAGAGATTGTGTATGGGACCTATATTGATTCGGCGACTACGATATCAGATCTTGCAATTAACGATGATACCTTTAGAGCTAGGGTTGAAGGTGTGATATATGGAGCTGAACTGATAAAGATAGAACCTATTTCGGATGATACATATGCAGCCACCCTTGGACTTCCTAGGAGGACAATAAACGATTTAAGATTGCTGTATATGAGATTAGTTACAAGTAATTAAAACTAGATCTTAAAAAAAGAATAATTTTATGAATATTAAATTGATATACATAGTTTTATCTATGATACCAATTTGCACAATGGCGGCAGATAGAGAATCACAAGCACCGTTGTCACAACTTGAAATCGTAAAAGCGAGTTTATTAGATGCTGCTTTGGGTGGGGAAGTATCTGTAGTTTCAAATGCTTATCTTAATAATAGAGGGGAACTGATAGAATCAACTTACTTTAGTAGTAACACTAAGGTAAGAGGTATAAGAATTGCTAATTATTTTAATAATGATAATCAGCCTAAAAATATACAAATTGATATAAATGATTTAGAAAATAATTGCGTAGATATACCACTAAACAAATATAAGAAAAATTTGTCACTCAGAATATCAGATAAAACAAATAACACATCGGCTAGAAATTTAATTAAGCTGTTTGAAGCAGATCTATACAACTATCTTGATGAAAATATTGAAAATATTGAATTGCAAAATACATTTATAAATGTTGACCGGTATAGCTATACTTCTAATGTAAATAGCTATTATCAATACTTAGCTCCAAGAAATAGTGATAAAACAAGTGAGTATCTTTTTATAATCAACATAGAAGATATCAATAAATCTGAAAATATTCCGCTGAAAACTATTCAAAATAGTTATAAGGCCGCAAAAAATATCACAAGATATGCAGCAAAGGAATTCAGCCTTGCAAGCATCCCTTCAGAGAATACAAAAAGCCGTGCAATATATTCTATTTCTGCAAATGTAACGCTAGAAAACAGCGCTTCAAGTAGTGTTAAAGAAAGGCTTTTTGAGAAAAAAATTGGTTTCTTGTACGACCCAGAAAAAAAAGAAATACGCGTTGAGAGAAATATATTAAATCAAATTAAAAATCAAATAACTAATTTAGTTGGGTTGAATAGGAAAAAAACTGTCATCTCTGATTATATATCCCTAAGTTTATTACAAGAGCCTTTAGACTTATTGGAGTGCAGTAGTAACGAATATCAAGCCTCACGTGAAGGTAGTTTTTATACGATAAGTGTAAATTCAAATGCTGGCATAAAAATTGGAGATCGATTTTTATTAAATACACAAAGATTGAATACTCTCGGTGCTTCAATAGATTCGGAAAGTTTGAATGAGCTAGCTATTGCAGAAATAATATCAACAGATAGTAATAGTGCTACATTAGAAATTGTAGAAGGAACTATCAGTAGAAATAATGTTCTTGCTATACCCTTTTAACCTGGAAAGCCAATGAAAATAATTCAAAAATTTACGGCAATTTTGTTCTTATTTTTTATAACTGGATTGTGTCTTGGTGCACAAGAAGACATTGATACGGCTTTACGTACCTTCCTTGATGGTTATGATATCGCTGAATTCTTAGAGACAAGGGATGAAGAATACTTAGAATCAGGATTTTATATAGTAAAACAAGGCGACACCTTGGACGGAATAATAAACAAAATTTATCCTGGTACAGCTATCAAGAAAAACATATTAAGAGAAGCGTTTGTGATAGCAAATCCTAATAGTTTTAGAAATCGAAATCCAAATTTTATTTATTCTGGCCAAAGATTATTACTTCCTAATGAAGAAGATATTGGGAAGATTATTTTTAATGAAAATGTGGGAAGTTTAAGAAGTGATAGATCAACCTGGGTTCGATTTCCTTAGAGAATGCATAAAGTGAAATAAGTTGAATAGTATAGAAAACACAACAAGATTCCTGCTTTCTAACAGTGAAAATATTATTCAAAGTAACCAAATAATTATTTCAGAAAAACAAGCAAGAGATTATGACTTAAAACAGGGACAAATAGTCAATGTTGTATTAAGAGATGATGGTAAAGAATTAGAAATAGACACTCAAATAAGTAGAGCAGATAAAAAAGAAAAAGATATAACAAGTTCGAGTAAATCGCGCAAATATCAAGTCATAATAAATAAAAATACTCTTCCAGAAAGCCGCCTCATACCAGAAAAAAATTATCTTCATCCGAAAGCTGTTATTGATTTGCTTAGCAATATATCGATACTGGAAATTGGGGATTTATACCTA
>JAYPSX010000101.1:0-5347 GCA_038133315.1 Hyphomicrobiales bacterium | reverse complement strand
TGGGTTTCACGAAGATGGAATACAGAGTGGACTCATAGTTTCAGAAGACATACTAAAAAAAGCAAGACCATGGAAAGTAAAAGAATGCTCAAATAGAATAGCGGTTTAGTCAGAAATTTATTATGATAATACTATGATGAATAACAATATCCTCGTTGGCAAAGTAGTACATAAGCGAATAAACCCAATTAAGCACAAACTTCATTATAATGTTTTTGCGCTAGAGGTTGACTCCAACAACCTAGAGGATATTGGCAAAAATTCTAGGTTCTTATCCTACAATAAATTTAATCTCTTTAGTTTTTTTGATACTGACCATGGGAATGGGAAGTCTTTAAAAGATTTTCTATCTGAGATTATTGCAAATACAAAAACAAATAATCCTATTTCAAGGTTTTCAATAATTTCTTACCCAAGAGTATTGGGGTATGTATTTAATCCAATCACAATCTATCTAGGATTTGATAAGTCAAACAAGATTGCACTAATTATTTATGAGGTAAATAACACATTTGGACAGAGAGTAATATATGTATTACCAAATAATAACAATGAAGAAATAATCTATCAGAGGTGCGATAAGAAGTTATTCATCTCACCGTTTAACGGAGATAACGGAGTGTACACTTTCCATATAAAAGATAATGAGCAATCTTTCCAAATCGGAATTAATTTGAAAGTGGATGATGAACCGATCATAAATGCTTACTTCTGTGGTCAAAAATTAGAGCTAAATCATAAAAATCTTATGAAAACATTCAGAAGTAATTTATTCCTAACATTTAAAGTAATTACTGCGATACACTACGAAGCCCTAAAACTATATTTTAAGGGGATGAAGTTCAAAAAGAACCCCAAAACAGAAAAAATTCAAATATGTTATATTACCGCACAAGATATAAGTTAAATGATGAAGAAATATATAAAGAAATTATTTAGTTGGGAGCCAGAAGGATCAATAAGAATTATTTTTCCTGATGGTTCAGAGCACTTGCTAGGATCAGAAGAAACTGATCTTTATATGAAATTCAATAATTATAAGATTGTCTGGAATTTCTTCACAAGTAGGGCAAATGCGTTCAGCGACTGTTACGTAGATGGTGATATTGAATGCTCTGATTTAACAAGTTTCTTTATATTCTACCTCAGAAATAAAGAAAAGTTTGATAATATGGCTCCATTTAAAATCTTAAAACTCAATCTATCATACCTTAGTCATATGCTCAGGTGGAATAGTATCAGCGGAGCAAGAAAAAATATAAGAGCTCATTACGATATGGGTAATGACTTCTTTGCTGAATGGCTTGATAATAGCATGCAATATTCAAGTGCTCATTTTGATGAAGATAACAAAACATTGGAAGAGGCTCAAAATAATAAATTACAAAAATTGAACGCATACCTAGATATTAAAGATGATGATACCCTACTTGAAATAGGCTGCGGCTGGGGCACATTGTCACAATATTTATTTAATAAAAATAATATCAATATTGATGCTATTACGATCTCTGATGAACAGCTAAAGTTTGCACGCACACTGAATCTTAAATCATCAAATAAGAAATGTGACTTTAAGTTACAGGATTATCGCAATACTGACTCTAAATATAATAAGATCGTATCTGTAGAAATGATTGAAGCAGTTGGAAAAAAATATTTACCCATTTATCTTGATACAATAAAAAAATGTCTAAAAAGTGATGGCTACGCTATTATCCAGGGTATTACTATAGCAGATGATAAATTTGATGAGTACAGTAACCAAGTAGACTTCATTCAAAAATATATTTTCCCTGGAGGGTTTTTACCAAGTCAAAAATACTTAAAGGATATTGCAATCTCAAGTGGATTAGAAATTGAAACCTTAGATGAACTTAATCTCTCTTATGCAAAAACACTGAAAATATGGAGAGAACGATTTAACACTAAATGGTCGAAAATAAAGACGATGGGGTATGATGATAAATTTAAAAGAATTTGGAATTATTACTTATCATATTGTGAAGCAGGGTTTATTGAGAAATCAATTTTTGTATATGTATTTAAATTTAAACCAAAAAACTAGGTTACTTTTTCCAAACCATCTTATTTACGAAATAAAAATAAAGTCTATTCGGCATAATTTTCATCATCTTGAGCACTAAACCAAAGAAAAATGGGAATATAATTTCATACTTTGATTTTTCTAGTCCTGTTATTATTTTCTTGGTTGCATATTCTATAGATACCATACTTGGCATCGGAAACTTATTTACCTTAGTCGCATCAGTATCAACAAAACCGGGATTGATCAATGAAACGGTAATGCCATACTGACGCAGCTCTGATTTGAGTACCTCCGCTAAATTTATTAAAGCAGCTTTGGTTGGGCTATATGCTATTGAATTTGGAAGTCCTCTGTAACCAGCTACAGAAGCCATAATTGCTATATGACCACTTTTTCTTTTTATGAAATGAGGAATAATAATTTTAAGACAATTCATCACTCCAAAATAATTTATATCTATAGACTCCTTAACGAGATCATAATTTTGTTCCAAATTATCTACCGTGAATAGTCTACTTATGCCAGCATTGAGTATTATTAAATCTGGAAGGTTGTTGGTATCCTCTGTAAATATTTTTGTATCTTCTGTCAGCTTTTTCTCATCTGTTACATCCACAGCTAATGGGATTATATTTTCAGATATTTTACTAATTTCAGATAACCTTTCTTCACGACGAGCTGAAGCGAAGACTTTAATGTCTTTTTTTGCTAGTTCTATTGCAAGGTTTTTACCGATGCCAGAGCTTGCACCAGTAATCCAAGCTGACTTCCATTTATGGGGCATTTATTTAAATACGTACAATTGATTGATACATATTTGCAATCATACTCTTAAAGACCATTGGGCCATCAGTTGCAATCACACAAATACAATCATCCTTTGAGCTTACAACTGGTTCATGGTGTGTTGATGTGTCATGATCAGCAATATCTCCAGCAGCATAAGTGCCGTTTTCATCTTCAAAAGCACCCTTTAAAACCAGAGTTAATTCTCCACCTTTATGTCCATGTTCAGGTATTTTCTTGTTAGGCTTAATCTTTAAAAAAGTTAAGTGACAATTAGATTTATCACTGATTCTTACTTGGCTTTTTTGGATGCCGGGAGCAAAGAAAGACCACTGAATATCATCTAGATCTGTTCCGATATACCTCTGCAAGGAAGCTGGAACTTCAGAGTTAAGGTCAAAATCAATCTCTTTATTTTCAGATTTATTATTTTTATTTTTGAGTTTATTTAAAAATTTATTGAAATCTTCTGTCTTGTCTTTGTTTTCAATATCATTTTCCATCATTGAAGCACCAAGCTCATTTCCAATTTGAACAATTTCTTTACAATGGTCACAAGTTTCTATGTGTGATGTAATAAGAGTACTAAAAGCCAAGCTCAAAGTTCCGCTTGAATATGACATTAATGTTGATAGATCTGGATGTTGTTTCATACTTGTAATTCCTTAAGATTATCTTTCATCTTTTGATAAGCTAGCCTCATACGTGACTTGACTGTTCCAATTGGGATATTCAACTCACCTGCTATCTCTTCTTGAGTTAAGTCATTAACAAATGATAACTCAATAACTCTTCTTTGTTTTAAGGGCAATAATTCAATCGCCTTTTTAACATAGGCAGAAATTGATTTTTGCTCGACAATGTCTAAACCACTTTTATTGTCTGTAGCTATTTCAACTTCTGAAATATCTGTATAGGGTTGTGAAGATTTTTTTCTTAGTAAATCAATCCTATTATTCCTTGCGATGGTATAAACCCACGAACTGAAGGATCCTTTATCAGGATTGTACATATGGATTTTCTCCCAAATATTTATCATCGTATCATGCATAATATCTTCAGCCTGAGCTCCATCAGCACCGCTTCTCATCAATAAAGATTTTATTTTCGGCGCAAAATAATTAAATATAACTTCAAAGTCTTTGGTATTCTTTTCAGCTTGAAATTTTTTTACTAAGTCCTTGTTTACTTCCAACATTATTTTTTATTTTATTGTTACATAACATATGTAACAGAATTTAAACGTTTTTTTCTAGAAAAAAGATCATTCATTACCATGATTAATCTAACTTTTTACCAATAACGTTATATTGAATGGAGATCCTTATGAAAACAGATACTAAAAATAAATTTCAAAACGCAAAAGTAGTTGTAGTTGGCGCAACCGGAGGTATTGGCTCTGCTTTTGTTGAGAAGATTAAACAGCTGGATACAAACAATACTGTCATTGAGGTCGTTCGTAAAAAAACACAGAACCACCAATTGGAAGTAGATATGCTCGACGAAGAATCCATGGCAAAATGCGCAAAAGATATTCAAAATCAATATGGGGCTATCGATATTATCCTGAACACAGTTGGTTTGCTACATTCAGATGGTGCAATGCCCGAAAGAGCTTACAAAGAAATAAACCAAGATTTCCTTCAAAAGACTTTCGAAGCAAATACCTTCATACCGTTTATGGTTTCTAAATATTTTGTCCCACTTTTATCAAAAGAAAATACATCACTAATAGCATTTATGTCTGCCAGAATTGGAAGTATATCTGATAATAACCTGGGTGGATGGTATAGTTACAGAGCATCAAAGGCAGCACTGAATATGCTGATAAAAACCTTATCCATTGAACTTACATATAAGAATAAAAACGCTATATGTATAGGTCTTCATCCAGGAACCGTGAAAACAAACCTATCGGATCCATTTTCTGAAAAAATAAGAACATACAAAGTATTCTCAAGGGAAGAGTCAATTAATTACTTAATTGATCAAATTAACCGTGTAGACGAGACATTCAGCGGAAAATTAATTGACTGGAAAGGGGACATAATCCCTTACTAATTTTCAATAATCAGAGGCATAGATGATAAAAAGTATTGTTAGAGAGTACCGAAGAGAGAAAAGACGACTATCTCACATTAAAAAAAGAAAAGGTAGATTGGACCTCAGAACAGGAAAGCCTGGTAAAAAAAAATTGACTTTATACCCTTTAGCTATATATCTATAAATCCTGCACTTCTTGATTATTTAATCAATAAAAAAACTAAATTGGAGACTCAATTATGATTAAAATATACATCAAAGAATTATTCTTACTATTAATTTTAGTTCTATTTACTTATTCATCCTTTGCTTTCTTAGAAATGACATACTCTACACTATTAAATAAAGGAAGTTCTCTCGCATATGCCAGTGGTGATGACGATGATGATGATGATGATGATGACAGAAGAAGTAGTAGTCGCGATGACGATGATGACGACGATGATGACAGAAGAAGTAGTAGTCGCG
>JAYPSX010000100.1:0-5363 GCA_038133315.1 Hyphomicrobiales bacterium | reverse complement strand
ACCTACATCCGATGTTGAAAAAACTTTTAACCTTGATGCATCCTTTTGCGCCTTTTATTACTGAAGAAGTTAATCAGCTGATCTTTAATGATGGTTCTTTATTGAAGTAGAACAGAACCTATAAATGGGTTGTAATATAAAATGGAAATAATCAAAATAAGTCTATGCAAGATATTTTAAGGAAAATAAAGGAAAATGCTTTTTTTGAGATCTTTGTCGTATCTCTAATTGTTATTTCTGGTATTTTAATTGGCGTCAAAACATACGAAAACATCCCACAAAATATCATTAATGGAATTGCTGCCATTGATTATGGAATAACTCTTTTCTTTCTTTTTGAAATTTTGATTAGAATTTTTGCTGAACGCAGAAGAATTGATTTTTTTAAATCAGGTTGGAATGTATTCGATTTTACGATCATTGTTATCTCTGCTATACCCGCGAGCTTATTTGAATCTGTTCTTATCTTAAGGCTGTTAAGGCTAATTAGAGTTTTACGACTCATCACTTTTGTGCCTCAATTCAAAGTTATCATTAATTCAATATTTTTATCTATCCCGAGAGTATTTTATGTATTGCTGTTCATGTTTATTAACTTCTATATATTTGCTGTAGCCGGCGTTACCTTCTTTGCTGAAGTAAATGAATATAATTGGGGAAATATTGGCCTGGCAATGCTAACCCTATTCCAGATAGCCACTCTTGAAGCTTGGCCAGATTTGCTTAATGAAGCTATGGCTTATAACCAATTTTCTTGGGTTTTCTTTGTGGCATTTATAATTATCAATGCCTTGATACTGATGAATATGATTATCGGGGTGATAATAGATGTTGTTGTTAGAGAGAATGATGCGGAATTGCCTGAAAATATTACTCTTCTAAAAAATATTGAAGCTAGGCTTGATAAAATTGAAGAAAAATTAAATTAAAATATAGTGATTCACTATTTTTTAAGGAGGCTATCTAACTCCGTGGCAATATCCCAATAATCTGCTCTCTCCTTAAGATGGTCTAGTTCATCATTGTTAATTTTTTCATGCACTTTAGAAATATGAACTAAAAATTTCAATGCTTCTTTTTGCGATGCTTTTGTTTTAAATGTATCAGCCATACTATCAAGGAACTTTGTAAGCTCCTCGTCGCTGTTGGAATCATTATTTCTAGAGATAGAATAATTTGCAAGATCAGCTATCTCTTGTGGTGTAAGCTTTTTATTGCCATCAAATTTTGAGGCATTTTTATTTACATCTTGAAGTTCTTTTAGTTCTAAATCTGAGACATCATTATCAGTAATCATCTGATATGTCGCCAGGATAACCAAGGCCTCTATTTCAGCATAGTTTTTTGTAGCCTTTGTGTCTGTTTGTCCAACTACCGAGCCTTGGACCTGATATCTTTGCCCCACAAGTATTAGAATTTATTTAGAAGCTCTTATTAAGCGCCTATTTTGCCAAGCACTTTCTCATAAAATGCATTTTCTTCTTTGTTTACACCATCTTCAGCAAGGACAGTCTCCATTAGAAGTAAAGCTGCTAGTTTTGCACTTGGTGTTGATTTTTCTAATGCAGTAATAGCTAAGTTAACAGCGTCTTCATTATCCTCAAACAGCTCCATGAAGCTAAATGCATCATCTAAAGCCTCTTCGTGACCAAGAACGCCAGCAATATCTGTAAGTTCATTTAACTCTGATAGCTCAACAACACCATCTGCTCTGGCTGCGCCAACACCCATCACATATGCTGCTTGCAAAGCATCAAGTCTAGATATTTTAGTATCGATTTTGTTTCCCTTTTTCTTATCACTCATAATTAGCTCCCATAAACTTGGACTTCAAATCTTGTCATCCATGTATCCCATTCCTCTACTTCGAATGCACGCTTTGCTCCTGGAGGAATTCTATCAATCCAGTCTTCAGCTACTGCTACCAAGTTATTGCCGTCATACATTGTAACTTCAACAGTTACGTCGTTAAGAGGCCTGCTATCATCGTTTTCAATGAAGCCAACAACCTTTGCGTTACCGTCTCCATCTGTATATCCGTTAAGGCTTTTTATTTGCATATTTCTCTCCTATTTTTTGAATCTCACCCTATGTTCAACTATTGTTTTATTATTGTCTGTTTTCTCATGATTGACAACATGAGAATCTTTATTTTCGTTGGTCTCACTCTGAGATTTATGGCTTGAGTCCATACCATGGCTGGATGTTTTTTCATTATTGTGATCTGAATTCTGATCAGCCTCATTTTCATGTAAATCAGTATGTGTTGAGTCTAAGCTTGCAGATGAACTTTTATCTGAATATGAGGATGAAGAAGAAGTTGATGTTTCTTGTGCAAGATCAGAACTGTCTTGTTGGGATGAACCTAAATCTTCGGACTTGCTTTCTTTATCATCTATGTGAATCTTTATCTTTTTCATTTATCTTTTATTCTAGTACGTAATAATATTTAAGTTCAAGTTACTGCAATAGCAATTTAAGCCATGGAAAGACTAGCTAGGCAAAAGATTCTAATTTAATTCTTTATTCCTACCTATCTAGTGACATTCCTATGGTGTGTGAATATTTTGTTAGCTTAACTTTGGATAAGTCACTCCACTCGAGCCAACCAATTAAGACATCAACATAATGTTTAACATCTGATCTGTATGGTGGAGGATCATCTAGAAGATGGTCATGCAAGACACTTGAGGCCCAGCCAAAATTTGTATACTTGGTATCACTTTTTTCTAACTGCTCAATTAAAAATTTGTAAATATTGGTATTTATAAATTTCTGATCTATTAAATCCTTTGATAAATATTGAATATCTAAATCCAACATATCAATATCATGCTGATGGTCGTCATTATTAAGATCTGGCATCAAAATTTCTTCTGGCCTTGTCCATAGCAGTTCACCAATCCACAAATAATTAATGGGTTTTAGTATTTTTTGTTTGAGACTATCGGGCCATTCGATAATTTGTGGCCTTTCAATTTTTAAACTTGCTATGTGTTGTGATATTTCTTCATATAGTTCGTCATCTACCCATTTCACTCCATCTTCAAGAGTTTTTAATTTTGATAAATCAGACACATTAGCATCTACAATCGTCCCAACTTCAATATTGCCACTGGATGAAATGCTTAAACCTTTATTAGTTAAATTAGCGCTGCCTAATAGAACGGTTTTGTTGTCAAATATAAATACTTTGCTGTGAAGTGTATTCTGGATACCAAAGCTCCAGCCCATTTGCTTGCAAAAACCATATGCTTCAAGGTCTGATGCATTAGCAGCTAAATCGTTTGGTTGCCACCTAGCTACGATTTTGACTTCGATACCATTTGGTAAAATGCTTTTAAGCCATTCAAGCGCATTTAGTTTTACAAAGGCAGAATAAATAATTAATTCTTTGGATAAATCTTTAGATTGGATCTCTAGAGTAGATCTAAAATCCTCATTAATAAATATTTTTGATCTTTCGTTCAAAATTAGTTAGAAAGGTTTGCTTTCTCAATATAATCTGAAACAAATCGACCCCATTCATCTTTCAATTTAGAATAAATTTTTCCATCTGGGTCTAAGTGAGCAAGCTTGTCCTCTGCCATCGCGTAACCTTGGAGAATAATCTTAAGAGCCTCAACAGGCTGCTGATTGGTTTCATCCTGTTCAAACTTATCAAAGAAATATTCATAAAATGGGTGTTCTGTATTGATGATAACTTCCAAAGAATTTCCGGTATATTTGGTAGATAAGAAGGATCCAAACTTCCCCCATGTATCTTTATTAAAGGTTAAGACATAATCTAAAAATTCTTCTGTCTGAAGCTTTAGTTCTGACTCAGAAATTGCAGGGTTAAGAGATTTAATTCTATCTCTTACTTCTGCTCTTTTCTCCTCTAAGCTCTTTTTTCGAGCTTCTTCCGTAGATTTAGCTTTATCAAGTTCTCCACTTGCTTTGAGTCTCTTATTGATTTCTTCTTGTGGTGTTTTTTTATTAGGGTCTTTCCTTTTGCTGCTACCAGCTTTTCGAGCCTTAATTTTAGACATCATTTTATCAACCTGCTTGCTTACTTCAGTATGAATTATGAGGTTTAGTTTTTTTACTAGATCTTGATGATCTTTACCTAGAGAGTCCTCTATGTACTGATCTTTTATATCAGGATTGATTTTTTTTATGTTTCTAATTCTTTGTTTAGCTGCATCAACCCCGAATAACTTATCTAGTTCCCTGCCAAACCTAACTTCAGCTCCCCACCATCTATGCCTGGCATCACTATCGGTCGTTTTTTCAATTTGTTTTGTTGATTGTTCAATTTCCCTTGCTTCACGCATGAAGGAAACACCATTGTTATTTCTTCCATAGTGTAGACCTACAATACTATTCCCCCCTAGGGACTGAATATCGGTATCTGCTATCGTAAAGATAAACTCAATTGTTGAAGTTTTTAATTCATTATTATCGTCAAGATATTCAATGGTTTTCTCATATTTCTCAAAAATTGAATTAGTTGCTCTATTTGAGAGGTCATTATCACCTTGGACAGACTCTTGAGCTACAACTGGCAGTGTATTTGGTTTTAATACATAAGTTGGATCATTTGCTTTAAGAACAATAGGTTCTCCTTTCTGCTCTCCATTTTCATCAACTGCCTCCATTGAAATATACCTTTTGGTACCATAGGTATTATCATCATCCAGAAAATTTCTAAAAATTCTTTCCAAGTCGTCTTTCATGGTCCCAAACAATCCTTTTGTGGTCTTATAGTCAACATTGTCGAGTTTCTGCCAGATTATTAGAGTTCCTTTGTCTTTTGCATAAGACTTAAAATACTTAGGCAAATCTTTGCGATCTACGCCAGGTATAAAAGGATTTCCCTGAGCTATTTCATCTAAATCCATGTAACAATAAAAGGGTTGTTCGCCATTCTGCCATGTGTAGACTTCAAACCTTCTGCACTGTGAAATAGATCCGCCCTTTAAACCATAACCAAATTTTCCGATTTTATTTTGTGTTGGGTCATGGTCTTTTTTTGTGCCAAAACCAATGCTCATACAATCATCAAGATTATCTGATGGAAACCCATCTCCGTCATCAATTAATCCAATTTCATTAATTTTATAGCGATACCTATTAGATCCACCTACATTATATTCCTCTTTAGCAACTAATCTAATTTCACTGGCTCCAGCATCAATTGAATTATCAATAAGTTCTGATATTGCATACGCTGTATTTTTATACCCTGTTTCTCTAAGAGACTCTAACGCATATGAATCATTTACAAACCTTTTTTTCTCTTTAGCCATTCCAACCTCCATCAAAGTATTCATAGGCACCTGAAATATCAGGCTGATTAATAATATTATCAATTACATTAA
>JAYPSX010000099.1:0-5374 GCA_038133315.1 Hyphomicrobiales bacterium | reverse complement strand
AACATATCAATGGACTTATTTGATAGATAAGATGTGAATTCTTCTTTCTTTTGAAGGGTGAGTGATAATCCAGCTAGGGTTAGATCAACCACTTTGTATTCATTATCTTTGTTCAATATTAGCCACCAACGAATTGAAGCAAGTTTGGAGTCATTTTTCATAACATCACCATCTATGAGGAATTCTTTTCCTTTGGATCCTTTTTCACGACAAGTATCATTTGATATTGAATATATAACGTCGGGGTCTTCATTAGTTTCAAGTCTATCATAGATAGTTTTGGATACCATCTTTTCTATAATTTCATAGTAAAGGAGCTCTTGTTCTTCATTAATTTTTCTTGCATATTTACCAAGCATAATTTTACCCATAGTGGTAAAATCTACATTTATGGTGAGTAAGTCAGAAATTTGTGTTTTCTTTTGATTGTTTGTTAATTCATTAGAATTTAAAATTTCGATAGTATTATCAGTTAACTCATTAGCGAATAATAATGCATTGTCGCATAATTCATTTGCGAGTAAAGAATTAGGATTGATAAAGAAGGCTATTAAAGAAATCTTTAAAATAGTTATATTGAATTTGAACATTGTTAACCTAGTATATACTAGTTAGAATACTAAGTTGAGATCTATACCTGTGTCAATTGAAAATTGAGAAGGGTCATCACCAAAAAGTCCCTTGTTAATTTGGTTTTCTCTCATTTGTCTGTACATACTTCTAATTGAAACATAATAGTCTGTGCTATCCATTTCGATATCATCTAATGCATCGAGTAAATCTTCCCTCGCTGAAACATTCCGAGTTATTCCATATGTCAGACCAACAAATGCATCTTGGTCAGCAAAGTACCATGTTAGGGGATGTGTTAGAAAATCAACAACACGTCCAGTTGTGTGTCTTTGTGTTGTTGGGCCAAAGATTGGTGAATAGGAGTAAGGACCGGATTCAACACCATATACAGCTAATGTTTGAGCAAAGTCTTCTGTGTGTCGTTCATATCCTAAATCAGTAGCTGGATCACCAAAACCAAGAAAGCCAACAGTTGAGTTTATGACGAACCTATTCACTGTATTGCCAGCTCTCTCTTGTTCCCCTTGTAAAATATCATTCATGAGAACAGTTGGCGTTTCCAAATTATGCAAGAAGTTTTTGATTGCCTTTCTGCCCCCTTCTGGGACAACATCTCTGTATGCTTTAGCTAGAGGTTTGAAGAGATTTTTGTCTAATTTTTGATGGAATTCAAAAGCTTTCCTGTTTTCTTCTTCATTTGGATCATACGAGGAATAATCGAAGGCATCTTCGGGAGCATCCTCTTCTAATATTTCAGTTACTGCATATGGAGAGTTGTATTGGTCTTCAATTGTTTGTTCGAAAGATACAACAGCAACGGGCTCAGCAACTTCTTCAACTTCCTCAGTTGCTGCAGGCATGTTGTATTGGTCAGCTATTGTTTGTTCGAAAGATACAACAGCAACGGGCTCAGCAACTTCTTCAACTTCCTCAGTTGCTGCAGGCATGTTGTATTGGTCAGCTATTGTTTGTTCAAAAGGAATAAATACATCTGAATTTGCCTGAAAGGCACTGGCAAACAAAAAAGGAATAGCAAGTATCGGGACACAAATAGTTGGTCTGATCTTATTGTATATGTTCATTTTATGTTTTTCTGCCTAAATGTTTTTTGTAGAGCTGAAATACTACTGTGATGACTGATTCTCGCTACATTTATAACTTACGTTAATATACTTAATTTTTTTTTAAAATAAAACAATAAGTTTTTCTCGGACCGCCAACGTTTTCAACAGTTTTGAGAGGTTATTTTTATCGAAGAAATGTAAAAAATAATAATTATATTTTTCTTGCATATTGCAGATGTTTTCTATATAAAGATATAAAGATATCTTTATATAGAAAAATGTTAGAACAAAAAATAAAAACCTTTGCGGCTCTTGCAGATGAAACTCGTCTCCGAATAATTAATCTATTAATTGATGGTGAGCTGAGCGTTCAAGATATTGTTCACTCCTTAGATCAGAGCCAACCCAGGGTTTCAAGACATCTTAGAATATTAGATGAGGCTGGTTTAATTACCCGAATTAAAGAGGGTGGATGGGTTTTTTGTAAATTGAATAATGATAATTCTAATAAGTATTTATTAGATTATTTACTAAAAGATAAAACTTACAAAAATCCAAAAGAAAGAGACATTAGAAGATTATATGATCTACAAAAATCAAGATTAAATGATGCAAATGATTTCTTTTTTAAACAATATAAAGAACAATATTATGTTGATTCGCTTAATCAATTTAGTAACGTTGCTCTAGATAATCAACTACGTGAAATTATAATCAAAAACATCCATACACCAATGAATAATCTTTTTGACATGGGAACTGGATCAGGAAAGATGCTATCACTTTTTTCATCATTATCAAAAACGTGTGTAGGTATTGATAATAATCACACGGTTATAAAAATGGCAAAGTCAAAGCTTACTCAAGATAATAGAAATAACTGTAAAATAATCTTTGGCGACATAACACAAACAGAGGCCTTAGAGTCATACGGCAAAGCAGATCTTGTTATCTATCATCAAGTACTTCATTATTTTGATAAACCTCAGGATTTAATAAGGGAAGCTAAGAAATTACTTAACAAGGAAGGTTTCATTTTGATTGTTGATTACCTCAAACATCAAAATGAATTTTTAAGAACGAACTTTTCACATAGGAGGTTAGGTTTTGATGAAACTCAAATTAAAGATTATTTTCAAAAATCAAATATTGACTTAGTTGATAAAACTAAAGCCGTCTCATTCAAACAACCAAATATTAACGAGCTAAAAGTAATGGCATGGCTGGGAAAAAACCATGAGTAATATTTTCCAAAAAAATATCAATTTTTCATATGAGGTTTTTCCACCTCAGGAAATTAGTAATAACGCTAAACTCGTTGAAAAAATAAACGCACTTATATATAAGCCGAGCTTCATATCAGTAACATATGGCGCAGGTGGTTCAAATCGAGATAAAACCATGGATTTAGTCAGAAGAATACGCCAAGACACAGATATAGATGTTGCTGCTCATTTAACATGCGTTGACGCTTCCATAAGCGATACAATGAGCTTAGTTGAATATTATCTTAAAATTGGTGTAAATAAGATCCTTGCGTTACGAGGAGACTCTCCAAACAATATCTCAAAAAAATATACAGCACACCCAGAAGGATTCCAAAAAACAGGTGAATTGATAAAAGCAATTAAAAAGCTGTCTGATATTCAAGTATATTGTGCAGGATATCCAGAAACACATCCTGACTCAGAAAATTTGAAAGCTGATATCGAAAATTTAAAAGATAAGGTCAATAGCGGATCAAATGATATAATAACTCAATATTTTTTTGATAATAATCTCTTTTATACTTTCAGTGAATTATTGGATAGAAATAAAATTGGGGCAAATCTAATTCCTGGAATAATACCAATTACCAATTTCCAAAAAATTCGAGAATTTTCAATTAAGTGTGGAGCTAGTATACCAAAAAAATTCCAAGGTATATTTAATGATCATTTTAATAATTTAAATAACGAACAGCAGTTAGAGATTATTTTATCAATTATTGCTGATCAGGCAAGAGATCTTATTGAAAATGGGATAAATAATCTTCATATCTACAGCTTAAATCAGATATCTTTGATGGATCAAATTATTAGCAAATTAAACATTGATAGTGTGAAATAAATGAATGAATTAGAAAGAATAGCGAAAGAACGAATTCTCATTATTGATGGTGCAATGGGGACTGAAATTCAAAAATTTGAGCTTTCTGAAGATGATTTTCGGGGACGAGATCTTTTGGACTCTCAATTTGATCAGAAAGGGAACAATGATATACTATCTATTACCCAACCTGACCTGATAAGAGATATTCACAAATCATACTGTGATGCAGGCGCTGATATAATTGAAACAAATACATTTTCATCAAACTCTATTTCTCAAGCAGATTATGGTAATGAGAAGCTTGTATATGAGATGAATAGAAAATCTGCAATAATTGCTAAAAATGTATCAAGAGAATACTTTGAAGAAAATGGTAAACAAATTTTTGTTGCTGGCGCGCTTGGACCTACAAACAAAACCGCATCTATGTCTCCAGATGTACAAAACCCATCATTTCGAGCAGTTACTTTTGATGATCTTGTAACTTCATATGCTGAAGCTACAGAGGGATTGTTAGTTGGTGGTGCTGATATAATTTTGATTGAAACAATATTTGATACACTTAATGCAAAGGCAGCAATTTATGCTGTTCAAAAAACTTATCAAAAATTAAAAACTTATAAACCATTGATGCTGTCTGGAACCATAACAGATCTATCAGGAAGGACATTGTCTGGTCAAACAGTTGAAGCATTTTGGAATTCAATTAGATATGCCAAGCCATTTTCAGTTGGTTTAAATTGTGCATTAGGTGCCTCACAAATGAGATCACATTTATTAGAATTATCAAATCTTTCGGATACCTTGATTTCAGCCTATCCTAATGCAGGATTACCGAATGAGTTAGGTCAATATGATGAAATGCCACATGAAACAGCACACATCATAGAAGAGTTTGCAAAAGATGGTATGCTGAATATAGTAGGTGGTTGCTGCGGCACTTCGCCTGAGCACATTGAACACATTGCAGATATTACAAGGGGAATAAAACCAAGAATCCCTTCCCAACAAAAGCCAATACTCAGGGTGTCAGGGCTTGAGGCATTCAATAAGGAAAGTAATATTAACTTTATTAATATTGGTGAAAGAACGAATGTAACAGGTTCAGCAAAGTTCAAAAGATTAATACAAGAAAATAATTTTGATGAAGCAATAAAAGTAGCAAAAGAGCAGATTGATAATGGTGCCCAATTGATAGACATTAATATGGATGAAGGGTTATTAGAATCTGAAAAAGTCATGGTAGAATTTTTGAATTTATTAGCGTCAGAACCTGATGTGGCAAAAGTTCCAATTGTAATTGACTCATCTAAATGGAGTGTCATTGAAGCCGGTTTAAAATGTATCCAGGGTAAATCAATCGTTAATTCAATCAGTCTGAAAGAAGGACAAGATGAATTCATTGATATAGCAACTAAAATCAAACTTTATGGTGCTGCTGTTGTTGTAATGGCTTTTGATGAAAATGGTCAAGCTGAGACAACTGAGCAAAAATTTGATATTCTAAAGAGAGCTTATGATATTCTTATAAATGTTGTAGGGTTTGAACCACAAGATATAATTTTTGATCCCAATATATTTGCTGTTGCTACTGGGATAGAAGAACATAATGCATACGGGCAGTCATTTATAGATGCTTGTAAGTT
>JAYPSX010000098.1:0-5476 GCA_038133315.1 Hyphomicrobiales bacterium | reverse complement strand
CTCCAGAGCTTATAAGAAAAGCCTTTGTAAAAATGGATATAATTAAAAAGTCCGATAACAAAAGTTTTGAAGTAAACCCTACAGTTAATTCTATCAGTATCCCGGTGAGGGGTTTTGATAAAAATATACCATTTAAGTTTGCCGAAAATAGTAGGGTAGTACCGGGCGATAAGATATTTGGAGTAAACGACGGTGATAATGGGATTACAATTTATTCAAAACAATCAAAAAACCTCAATAAATATGCAGAGCATATGGCTTCTTTCATAGATTTAACTTGGGATATCGATAATAACTTATCTGAACGATTTATTGCTAGAGTTATGATAGATTGCAAAAATGAAGTGGGGGCACTTGCCAAGATATCACGTGCTATTGGACTTTCTAATGCGAATATAGAAAACTTAAAATTAATATCAAGATCTAGGGATTTCTATAAATTAGATATCGATATAGGTGTTTTTCATCTTTCGCATCTAAATTTAGTTATAAGTTCAATTAGAAAACTAAATGTTGTACATAGAGTTGTCAGAATTATGGATTAAATTGAGGATTGAATGAAAGAAAAAGAGATATTTGATAAATTTATTGAAGCTGAGGCATTACTTGAGGGACATTTTGTTCTAAGTTCTGGACTTCATTCAGCTAAGTATATTCAATGTGCACGGGTAATGATGTTTCCAGAAATTGCAAGTCAATTATGTGGTCAATTAGCAAATATAATTTCACAAAGATTTGAAACCATTGATATGATTGTATCACCAGCCATGGGAGGCGTTATAGTAGGGTACGAAGTAGCAAGACAATTAAAATGTCCAGCAGTTTTTTTTGAAAGAGTTGATGGTAATTTTACACTAAGAAGGGGTTTTGAAATTGCAAAGGGTCAGAGATGTTTAATGGTTGAAGATATTGTTACTACCGGTTTGTCATCAAGAGAATGTATATCAGCAATAAACCAGAATGGTGGAGAAGTTATTGGAGCTGCATGCCTGATAGATAGATCAGGCGGTACGGCAGATGTTGGGGTTGATCTTGTTTCACTTGCAAAAATGCAAATTGAAACATACGAAGAATCAGAAATACCAGATTGGCTAAATGCTATGCCAATTTCAAAACCAGGAAGCAGAAATCTGAAATGAACTCAGACGATCTCTACCTCAGATTAGGAGTAAATATAGACCACGTTGCAACTATTAGGAATGCAAGAGGTGGTTTACATCCTGATCCCCTCAAAGCGGCACAGATTGCCTCTAAAGCTGGAGCAGATGGAATAACTGCTCATCTTAGAGAAGATAGAAGGCATATTAGTGATTTGGATATATCACGTTTAATGGATGAAATTAATCTACCGCTGAATTTGGAAATGGCTCCTACCTATGAAATGTTAAAAATTGCAATTAAACATAAACCAAATGCCTGTTGCTTAGTCCCAGAAAAAAGAGAAGAGGTTACAACTGAAGGTGGTATAGATTTATTTACCAACAATAGACAAATCAGAGAGTGCGTTCATGCCTTGAAAAGTGAAGGCATAAGGGTATCACTTTTTATAGATCCCAAAAAAGAAGATGTAGAGGAGGCGCAAAATCTTAATTCTGATATTGTTGAAATTCATACTGGAAGTTTCTCAAATAACTTCTATTCAGACCCAAAAATAATGCAGAATGAATTTGAAAAGATAAAAGAAATTGCTCTTTTGGCTGAGAATATTGGTTTAGAAGTGCATGCAGGACATGGATTAAATTATGAAACAACGGAATTGATATCAAAAATTAAGCCACTAAAAGAATTAAATATTGGACATTTTATTATCGGAGAGTCAGTGTTTGACGGTCTAGATTGTGTCATCAAAAGATTTAGAGCTATCATAAATAACCAAAGGAAAAATTTTATATGATAGTTGGAATGGGAATAGATATTATAGATATTAAACGAATTGAGAGTGTTATAGATCGTTATGGCAATAGATTTAAGAATAGAGTTTTTACCTCTAAAGAAATTGCAAAATGTGAGTCTCGAAGGTTAAGTATAAATTCATATGCAAAACGATATGCAGTTAAAGAAGCATGCTCCAAGGCTCTTGGTACTGGTTTTAGAAGAGGTGTTTATTGGAGAGATATTGAGATAATAAATAGTAAATCAGGTAAACCTGAATTATATCTTCAAAATGGTGCTCTAGAAATATTAAATAATTTAATACCCCCAAATTGCACTAGTAAAATAGACGTAAGTATAACTGATGAATTCCCTTATGCTCAGGCAATTGTGATAATTACCTATGAAAAATAATTAATGAATACTGCAAAGAAAAACAGCATTTTTGAAAATATTAAGACTATAATTTATGCAGTATTAATAGCATTTTTTATCCGAACCTTTATTTTGCAACCTTTCACAATACCATCTGGATCTATGCTTCCAAATTTATTAGTTGGTGACTATTTATTTGTATCAAAATATTCATATGGGTACTCAAGATATTCCCTTCCATTCTCTCCAAATATCATAAAGGAGAGAGTTTTAGTTAGATTGCCAGAGAGGGGTGATGTTGTTGTTTTTAGATTACCAAATGATACGGATGTTGACTACATTAAGAGAGTTATTGGTTTACCAGGAGATAAAATACAAATTAAAAATGGTTTAATTTATATAAATGATCAACAAGTTAATATCACGAATTACAATGGTAACTATAAATACTTCAGAAAATATAACAAAAATACATTAAAAGATGAGGTTTTGGATGGCAAGAGTCATGTTGTCTTAGATCTAGAAAACGGGAGTTTGGGTGACAACACGGGTATATATAGGGTACCCAATAATCATTATTTTATGATGGGTGATAATAGAGATAATTCGCTTGACTCTAGATTCATTGATCAAGTGGGCTATGTACCTTTTGAAAATTTTGTAGGTAGGGCAGAGTTTTTGTTTTTCTCCTCAGACAAATCAGTACCATTTTGGAAGATATGGAATTGGCATAAAAAATTTAGATTTGACAGAATTGCTAAAAAGATAAACTAAATGAGTAATATAAAAAAAATATCACAAATAATTTCATACAATTTTCGTGATGAAACATTGCTTACAGAATCTCTTACTCATACTGGTAAAAACAGAAGAAAAAATTCAATTTTCCAGAGATTAGAATTTTTAGGTGATAGAGTTCTAGGGTTGTGTATTGCAAAAATATTATTTGATAAATTCCCATCTGAAACAGAGGGTGATCTTACAAGAAGAATGCATAATTTAGTGAATGAAGATACGCTTGCAGAGATTGCACGAATGTTATCTCTCAATGAGTATTTGATTTTAAGCTATAATGAAGAGAAAACAGGAGGGCGAAATAAAAGCACAATATTATCAGACAGTCTCGAATCTCTTATTGCAGCAATATACTTAGATGGTGGCTTTGAAAATGCCTTTAATTTTATTAAAGAAAATTGGGAAAAATATACATTAAATAATGAGAATCCTCCAGTCGATCCAAAAACAATGCTACAAGAATGGTGCCAATCTAGAGGATATGAACTTCCTAAATATATTGAAGTAGGTAGAAAGGGACCAGACCATAATCCTGAATTTACTATTAAACTAATTCTTGGAAGTGATGAAGAATTTGAGGGTGTTGGTCAATCAAAAAAACAAGCTGAGAGAGTTGCAGCTATAAGTGCATTAAGAAGTGATTATGTCTCAAAAAATTGATGATAAGAGGTCTTGTGGACGTGTGGCAATAATAGGCCCAACTAACGCCGGGAAATCAACTCTTCTAAACGCTTTTTTGGGGAAAAAATTATCTATAGTTTCACATAAAGTTCAAACAACTAGGAAGCAAATAAATGCAATTTTAACAACTGGTTTAGCGCAAATTATTTTTATTGATACTCCAGGTCTATTTAAGCCAACTAATAATAGAGAAAGACCATTAATTAGAGAAGCAATCAACAGCTTACAACAAGCTGATGTTCTAATTTACATGATAGATCCTACAAAGACGCATGAAACCAACTACTTTTCAATTTATAGTCAGATAAAAGATTATAATGGAACGATTATGGTAGTTATTAATAAGATAGACCTCGTTAAAAAAACATATCTCCTGAAACTTGTAAAAGAAATAAAAGAAGAAATGAATGTGGAAGATATTCATTTCATATCTGCATTAAAACTTGAGGGTGTTAGTGATTTTTTGAACAATCTTATAAATATTATACCCAAAAAAGATTGGGAGTACCCAGAGCATTTAACAACCAATATTTCAGAGGTGTTTATTGCCGAAGAATTCACTAGAGAAAAAATATTGTACTACATCCATAAAGAAATACCCTATTCAATAAGGATAGATACAGAAAAATGGTCTGAAAAAAATTTAAACGAAATAGAGATTCATCAAAACATCTACGTAGATAACGATAATCATAAAAAAATAATATTAGGAAAAAAAGGTGAGAAAATAAAAAAAATATCTACTGAGTCGAGGATTGAAATTCAAAACTATTTAAATAAGAAAGTTCACCTATATCTATTTATAAAGCAAAAAAAAAATAACATTTCAAATAGTACAAATTAGACATATATAGATGAAAGCTTTACAAAAGGGTATTGGCTGTAAATGAACTTTGAAGATATTGGAATTGTTTTGTCTGTTCGTAAGTATGGGGAGAGGGCTGGTTTATTAGAATTATTTACCAAAAACCACGGTAGATACATTGGTTTAGCGCGTAATTATCAATCTAAAAATAATCAGCCAATTCTTCAACCAGGTAATACAATCAGTTTTATATGGAGAGCAAGATTATCAGAGCATCTTGGGACATTAACTTTTGAATTAGACAGATCAAGATCAGGGAAGTTTATAAATAATAGAGTTAGTATCGTTGTACTTCAAACATTAGTATCACATCTAAGAATTTTACCAGAAAGGGAATCATTTTCTGAATTATTTAATAGAACAAGCTCAATCCTAGACTTTACTGGCGATGATAGTAATTTAATAAAAGGTCTCGTACTTTGGGAATTATTTTTTTTAGAACAATTAGGTTATGGCGTGGATATCACGGAATGCGCTGTTACAATGTCAAATGTAGATTTAAAATATATCTCGCCAAGGACTGGTAGAGCTGTAACAAAAGAAGTTGGTGAACCATATAAAAGTAAATTAATTGAAATACCAGAATTTATATTTGGTGGGAGTAACTTAAACGATCTGGAGCTTAAGAAAGGACTATTATTAACAGAATTTTTTCTGAAAAGAGACCTATATGTTCCATTGCAATTAAATCTCTCTAAATTTCGTGATAGTTTGAATCAAATACTGTCAAACTAAACAGGAAAGATCCTTGTCATCAGATCAAGAAATTACAATTAAATCAGATTTTATTGACTTATTAAAAGATAAATATCTGTCTTATGCTCTATCAACGATAACAGATAGAGCACTGCCTGATGTGCGAGACGGCTTAAAGCCTGTTCACAGAAG
>JAYPSX010000097.1:0-5498 GCA_038133315.1 Hyphomicrobiales bacterium | reverse complement strand
TCTGGTTCTGTTTTGTGTATAGATGACTTGGTCGATACGGGAGCAACTATGGCGGTTGTCAAAAAAATGATACCAGATGCACATGTTGCTACAGTTTATGCAAAGCCTGAAGGGCTTGATAATGTAGATACATACATTACTGAAGTTAGTCAGGATACATGGATCTATTTTCCATGGGACACTGAATTACAATTTGTCCCACCAATAAATCCTGAGGGGGTTTAAAGGTGATGACGATTAATTATGAGCGGACGTGGTGGAATAGGTAGACACAAGAGACTTAAAATCTCTCGGAGGTTACTCCGTGCCGGTTCGAGTCCGGCCGTCCGCACCAATCAGATTTCATACTTATATAGCCATTTTAAACTATTCAAATGTGAAATAGGTTTTGTATTTCTCAAATAGATGTCCCTAAAATAGGAAACAGGTTGTTTTGCATGAAAGATTAATCTATTTGTAGATGATCTTCTTATAACCTTTTTAATCCTAGAATTTCTTTTTTCCATAAAATCGTGGATGATTTTTGGGGAACTATTATTAGATAGTGATATTGCAAGGGAATACGCGTCTTCAATTGCCATAGAAGCTCCTTGCGCTAGATGTGGTTTTATTGTATGTGCAGCATCTCCAATAACAAAAATCGGTCTATTTTTATCCAAAAATAGTTTTGTTTTATAATCATTAAGGTTCCAAATGGTCCAATTGGTTGAATTTAGAAAGTCATAGAAGGTACTTTGTGTATATTTAAAATTATTTATGTAAGTGTTATCTAAATGAAGATTATTTTTTTTTATTATGTATACAATATTTAGTTTATCTTCAAAAAAAGGATAAACTACGAGATGCATATCTTCTGACAAGAAAACATAGATTGAGTCATTTTTTATTTGGAATGGGAATTCTTTTTTCTCAGCAACTGCTCGAAGTGTAAGAAAGTTAGTAGAAGTTTGTCTGGTTTCTATGTTTTTGAATAATGGTTTTTTTGAGGATCCACTAGCAATAATTATTCCTTGTGATTCTTTTGTATTATTCTCATTGTACCTTAAATCAAAACGATCTCCACGGTCTATAATACCATTAATATTTTTTCTATCATCGATAATGGTTCCATTTTTTTTAACAACACCCAACATGTGTTCGTGTAGTATTTTTCTACTTATTGTATAATATTTTGAGAGATTATTATTTAATACAAATTCATTAACCGGAAGTTTGGTAAGTGATTTAAGATTTTTGAGTGAAATAATTTCAATATTATTTATAACGTGCATTCGTGGGAGCATAGCATCTAGGAGTCCAATTTTTGCTAATATATTGGATGCATTAGGTGTTATTTGGATACCATAATGGTCTTCTGGTGAGCCAGTTTCTTTTTCAAGAATGGTATGTTTAATATTTGATTGTGAGAGTATATGGCTGCATGTTAAACCAGCGATCCCAGAGCCTATAATATTATACATTGAATCGAATAAGTTACTGCTGAACCACACAGTTTGTAGGTATGGTTTCCTGCGCGCTCAGGGTTTCATTTAGTGTAAATTTAGTGGAACAATATGGGCATACGATATTTTTGTTTTTACCCATATCTAAAAAAATATGTGGGTGATCATGTGGCGGATAAGCACCTATACATTTAAATTTCTTAAAGGGTATTTCAATTTCTGAGTGACCGTCTGTATTTTGAAAATGAGGTGTTGGATTTTCAGCCATTTTTTTAATCTCCTTTTGAGATAATTAGTGTAATTTGAAACAAATAATATTTTTTTTATTTGAACAAATTTGATTAAATCTCTATTTAATTATATTATTAAATAAAAAATTTTAAATTTTCTATAATTATTTAATTACAGCTACAATAAATGGTAGAACCATGGCTCAAAATAATATCACTAAGACAAGTGCAAATAAGTTACCTGGCATTGATCCCATATGGGATAAAATAAAAGAAGAAGCAAGAGATGCTTCAAATATTGACCCAGTAATTACACGTTATATGTATTCTTTAATTATTCAAAACAAGAGCCTCGAAAAGGTGTTATCTTTGCACTTATCAAAGTTACTTGAAACAGCCCATCTTGAAGATAGGTTAATTGAAGAACTTTTTGAGGATTTTTATAATGGTCATAAAGATATAAAACAAATCATTAGATCAGATCTAGCAGCAGTTTATGATCGTGACCCAGCATGCCATAGATACATAGAACCTGTTTTATATTTTAAAGGTTTTCAAGCCTTACAAGTCCATAGGCTTGCACATTGGCTATGGAACGATGGTAGAAAAGATTTTGCATATTATTTACAAAGCGTTTGTTCACGAATATTTTCAGTGGATATTCATCCTGCAGCCAAATTTGGGAGGGGTATATTTATTGATCATGCAACCGGTATAGTAATTGGTGAAACAGCTGAAATTGATGATAATGTATCAATATTACATGATGTAACTCTTGGTGGAACAGGAAAAAAATGTGGTGATAGACATCCAAAAGTCAAAAGTGGGGTCCTAATTGGCGCAGGAGCAAAAATTCTTGGAAATATAACCATTGGTTCCTCTGCAAGAATTGCAGCAGGGAGTGTAGTTTTACATAATGTACCTGATGGTACTACAGTTGCAGGCGTGCCAGCAAAAGTTATAGCTAATAATGATAAGGACTATCCAGCCCAAAATATGGACCAATTATTACCCAGCAATGATGGTGAGACAAAATAAAATGTATTCCAAAGAAAAAGATAAAATTCAGAATTATCTCCGAGGTAAATTCAACACTGATGTCATAAATGTTGTTGATAGGCCACAAAAAAGTGATTCAATGGAAGTATATGTCGGTGATGAGTTCATCGGTGTGATTTTTCGTGACGAAGAAGACGGAGAAATTTCCTACTCATTTAACATGGCAATTTTAGATATTGATCTATAGTTTTGTTGGGTTTTCTTGCCCTTTGTAAACAATTTCTGGATCGAAAAGTTTTTTATCTTCTTCAAACTTCAGTTCAACATTATTTTCTTTATCTAGAGTTATGGATCTATAAAAACATGATCTATACCCAACATGGCAACTTGCACCTGATCCTTCAACATCAACAATTAACCAAATAGTGTCCTGATCATCATCAATACGAATACTTTGTATTTTTTGGGTTAGTCCTGAAGTCGCCCCCTTATGCCAGAGAGCATTCCTTGATCGACTCCAATAATAAGCTTCTTTATTTTGTATTGAGAGCTGAAGAGCTTCTTTGTTCATATAACCGTGCATTAATACTTCACCGGTTTTGGCTGAGGTAGTAATAACAGGTATTAGTCCATTTTGATCAAATTTTGGCGCGAGGGTTATACCTTCTTCAACTTCATAAACACTCTTTCTTTCACCAAATTTTACTGACATCTTGTGCCTCTGATCAATTATTGGATAGTTTCATAAATCTATCTTTTAAGGCTTCGTTTTTCTCAAATTCACCTGTAAATCTTGTTGTGATAGTTGATACCTTATCTTTTTTTACTCCCCTTAGGGACATGCACATATGCTCTGCATCAATAATTACTGCAACACCACGCGGATTTAAAGACTGGTCAATTGCGTTAGCTATTTCTGCTGTCATAGTTTCTTGTGTTTGCAGGCGATGTGCATATATGTCTACTAATCTTGCTATTTTAGAAATACCAACCACTTTGTTTGAAGGAAGATAGGCAACGTGTGCTTTGCCTATAAATGGACACATATGATGTTCACAGAATGAATTGAAAGAAATATCCTTCAAAAGTACTATGTCATCATATCCACCAACTTCACTAAAAGTTTTTGATAAAATTTGAATTCCATCTTCGTTATATCCCTTAAAGAATTCTTTATAGGCGTCAATGAATCTCCTTGGTGTTTCGAGTAGCCCCTCTCTGTTGGGATCCTCACCGATCCATGATAGGATTGTTCTTACAGCATTTTCTGCTTCTTCTCTAGAGGGGACAGAAGGAGCCGTTTTTAGATTGGTAACTTTTGTCTGTTTTTCCATCCTGTTTACTCCAGTAGTTTGATAAATTCTTTAATTAGTATTTAAAAATTGAATATATGTTATTATTTATTATTTATCAATATATGAATGCTAATATAAAAATACAAACTTTGATGAGATTTTCACTAATCAGGTATAATGTTAGACGATATCTATAATAATAAAATAATTGAATTTGCATCTAATATTCAACATATCGGTAGGTTGGATAATCCGGACTCATCTGCGACAAAAGTAAGTAGACTATGCGGTTCAAAAGTTACTGTGGACATTAAATTCAGTAATAACATCATCACAGAATTTGCACATGATGTAAAAGCGTGTGCATTAGGACAAGCTTCATCATCTATAATGGCTAAAAATGTAATTGGCTCATCTAAGGAAGAATTGGCTGAAGTTGCAGACATAATGTTAAATATGTTAAAAAATGATGGACCACCTCCGACAGGAAAATGGTCTGATTTGGCATTCTTGCAACCCGTTAAGGATTATAAATCCAGACACTCATCTACTATGTTGACATTTGAAGCTGTGAATGAAGCTATAAAAAAACTAAAATAGCCAAGATTTTAAATGATCAAAAATATAATTTCTTTACCATTTCTAATTCTTATTAAACTATATCAATATACATTTTCATATTTTTTAGGCAATAGATGCAGATATTTGCCAACATGTTCTAACTACGCTCTCGAGTCGATAAAAAAATATGGTATTTGGGTCGGAGGATGGTTGTTTTTTTATAGATTTACGAGATGTCACCCCTTATCTGGTCATGGATATGATCCAGTTCCTGAGGAACTTCCTGATAATTGTGTTTGGTACAAGCCTTGGACCTATAAATTAAAAAAAGTATTTGAATAAATATAAAATGCTACTATTAATATTGATACTTACCTGATTTGTAACAGAGATTGAGTTATAGTGATGTACATATACAATTTACCTGATGGATCCCAGAGGGAATTTGAGAGTCAAATAACAGCAGCAGAGCTTGCAAAGTCCATATCTGACTCCCTTTTTAAAAAGACAATAGCAGTAAAAATTGATGGTCAATTATCAGATCTATCTGATTTATTACCAAATGGTTCAAAAATAGAATTAATTACAAAAGAACACCCAGATGCACTTGAATTAATTCGCCATGATTGCGCTCATGTATTAGCTGAAGCCGTTCAAGAAATTTTTCCTGAAACACAAGTTACAATCGGACCAGTTATAGAAAATGGTTTTTATTATGATTTTTATCGTGAAGAATCATTCAAACCCGAAGATCTCATGAAAATTGAAAAGAGGATGCATGAGATAATTTCAAAAAATAGACAGTTTGAGAAAAAAGAAGTCTCAAGAAATGAAGCAATACAAATTTTCAAAGATAAAAATGAGGAATATAAAGTAGAATTGATTAGCGCTATTCCAGATGATCAAACTATAAAATTATATTCTCAAGGTGACTGGTTTGACTTATGCCGTGGACCCCATATGGTCTCAAC
>JAYPSX010000096.1:3410-5552 GCA_038133315.1 Hyphomicrobiales bacterium | reverse complement strand
GCTCGTGGGACCGGAGCAGGAGTTCGCCGAAATCCACCATGCCGCCGCGCTCGCAGGCCTCTTCGTAGGCCTCGTAGACATGGATCATGGTCTTCATAAATTCCTCGCCAAAATCCTCGAGATGTGCCGCTCTCAGGCCCTCGTCCTTCTGCTTGTTGATGAACCACTGGCACTGTTTGGCCTGCCACTTGCCCTCGTCCAGTTCGAGTGACTTGACGATGCGCTTGACAAGCCGCAGCTGGTCATCGGCATCAAGGATCTGGAACTTGTCCGGCAGTCCGGCTTCGAGGTGATGTGACCTGAGCAGGCGATGTGCCAACCCATGGAAGGTGCCGACCCACATGCCGCCGACAGGGCGTTCCAGCAGCTCCTCGATGCGTATCCGCATCTCGTTGGCTGCCTTGTTGGTGAAAGTCACCGCCAGGATGCCATGGGGCGATACACCCTCCATCTGGATCAGCCAGGCAATGCGGTGAACGAGCACACGGGTCTTGCCGCTACCGGCACCGGCCAGGACCAGCAGGTTGCCGGGGTCTGAGGTTACTGCCTTGCGCTGGTTGTCATTGAGGGGATTGAGAATGTGGGATATATCCATGGCGGGGAATTTTACACCATCGGCCAGCAAATACTTTCTAATGGTCGCGGGAATTGTGTCCCCTGGAGTATCTAATCCCAGGCTATCTTGCTACTATCAAGCACAGTGGCGGGTAGCCATTATTTTTTTACAGACCGGGCAGATAGTATGCTCGAGATTTTTAACGAGTGAATTATGTCAGAGCAAGTTGAAGGTACAGTTAAGTGGTTCAATGATGAAAAAGGATTTGGGTTCATTGAACAAGCAGGCGGCAGGGACGTTTTCGTCCACTACAGCGCAATAGTCGGTGATGGTCGCCGCACCCTGGTTGAAGGGCAAAAGGTGATGTTGGAAGTGACCCAGACCGAGAAAGGTCCTCAGGCTGAAAATGTAAGCCCGCTTAATCCAGCCTAACCACACTGCATCAATCTTCGGCCCGCGGCATGATGCCACTGAGCTGATGGCAAGAACGTTTTATCGTGAATCCTCGATGAACCGTTGATCCTACATTTCCTGAATTTTGTACTCCCTTCTCTTTATATTATACGCAATTCTCATATCAAATCCGTCGGTAACCCGGAAAGACAGACTTCCTTTATACTTGGCCAATACCATCTGAGGATCCCGTCCTGGACAACACCAACCTGATCAAGGCCATAAGCGAATCGCTAGGCGACATGCGCAAATCCGAGCGCAAAGTGGCGGATTGCGTCCTCGCCAACCCGTCCTCTGTGCTGAATATGCGCATCATCGACTTAGCCGGCCGCGCCCAGGTCAGCGAGCCGACCGTAGTGCGCTTTTGCCATGCTCTGGGCTACGACGGATTCCAGACCTTCAAGCTGCAATTGGCGAGATACCTAGGTTCCAGCGGCATCTACAGCCAGTTTTCAGTCAGCGATGCGGATTCGATTGCCGACGTCAGCCGAAAGGTGTTCGATTCCACCATCGGGTCGCTGGTGGCGGTTCGGGAAGAACTGGACATGGCTGCACTGGAAGCCGCGATCGATGCGTTGTCTGGCGCATCTCGGGTCGAGTTCTACGGCTTTGGCGCATCTGGGTCGGTGGCCATCGATGCCCAACACAAGTTCTTCCGCCTGCAAGTAACCGCTGCTGCCTATACCGACCCCCATATTCAGCAGATGTCAGCTATATCTCTTAAACCAGGTGGAGTTGTAGTTGCAATTTCGCAATCAGGTAGAACTAAGGCACTAATTCAGAGCGTTAAACTGGCCCGAGATGCGGGGGCTAAAGTAATTGGACTAGTACCTGAAAATACCCCAGTAGCTGAACTTTGTTCTATACCAATCCATATAAATTTAGAAGAGAATCAACATAGATTCACACCCGTATCTTCGCGAATAGCACATCTTGTGGTAATTGATGTATTAGCTATGGGTGTAGCTATGTTGCGAGGAAATGAATTACAAGAACATTTGAAATTGTTAAATAAAACCTTAAAGTCATTAAGGTCAAACAAAAATAAATAAAGATAGGCAAAACTATTTAAAGTAGTTAATTATTAAGATTAAATTATTACTATTTTTTTTTAGATAACAATTATTTTTTTT
>JAYPSX010000096.1:893-3371 GCA_038133315.1 Hyphomicrobiales bacterium | reverse complement strand
AATTATAAAAGGTCGTGAGTTTCCGTGTATTATTGGCCGGCCGGAAACACTAAATAATGAATATCCTACATATATGGCATATTTACCCTTTTGTAGAGGGCCGTTATAAATAACTATCTCCTCCTGCTCAGATAGCGCATTGATGTATTTTATGCTCGGTAGGCTCATTAAACTTTCATCCCAGATCCTCCATTCACCATCATAATCAATTGAATAAGATAATTTATTCTGATCCCTGACTATTACATATAATTCGGCTTCTTTCCCTACATCATCAGAATCCGGTTTTAGTGTCGCCCTTATGCTAACCCGATCATTGGGCACTATAAATCGGTCTTGATTCCCATCTATATCTTTAGTAACTGAAATCAATATTTCTGCATTTGTAGATTTACCATCAGTTCTAATCACATTGGCCGATTTTAGTTCGTCAACAACGAATGAATTAAAAATACTGCTACATGAAAAATAGTTGTACTCTAGGAATTTCTCTCCGTTGGTAAAAGCATTTAATGGCCAGTTTATTTGCTCGGAGCAAAGATCCAAACTTTTTAAATCTAGATTATTAGTAAATATACTTTGATCAAAATAATCCGAATAATGCGATTTAAACCGAACTATTTGTAGGTTATTTTCTGCAAATGCTTTTTGCTTAATAGTTTCTATGTAGGACGATATTTCAAGCGAGGTTAATTCGTTATCCGCAAAAGCAGACTCACCTATATAGGAGACTCTATTTTTGATATTCAAAGAGGCAATTAAATTACGTTGAAATGCCCCATCTCCTATAGTTCTTGTACTAAATGGAATTTCTAAGTTTGATATCTGATTGTTTGCGAATGAATAATTGCCAAATTTTTCAATATTTTGAGCCAAATCCACAAACTTTATTTTATTTTCGTAAAAAGAATAATCAGCTATCTCGGTAATATTTCTTGGAATAATTAATTCCTCAATTTTATTTAGTGAAAATATGCCTTCGTTTAATTTCTGTATTTTTTTGCCAATTGTAAGATTCTTAATTTGATTCTTGGAAAAAGCGTAATTGCCAATAATAGTTAAAGAATTTGGCAGATTTAATGTTTCAAGATCATTTAAATAAAAAGCATATTCCCCGATGCTGTATAAATTATTTAAATTTATATTTTTTATATTGTTATTTTCAAAAGCGAATGCACCTATACTAGTTAATGTATCAGGTACATTCATATTTGTAATAACGTTGTCTTGAAAAGCACTTCTATCAATTATCTCTAAGCCTTCTTCTAGTGAGAGATTTTCAATTTTATTTGATCTAAAAGCCGCGACACCGATTTTGGATATATTTTTTGGAATTGTTACTTGTGTGACTAAGTTTTTTTCAAATATTGACTCTTCTATAATATTTAATTTTTCTGGAATCACTACATTGGTAATCTTATTTACATAAAAAGCAAATGGATCAATTGCTAATAATGATTCCGACAATTCTATACTTGTTAAATTATTAAATGCGAAAGCTCCCCGGCCAATTGAAATTAATGCCTTTGGCAATGAAATCGAAGTTAATTCGTTATAAGCAAAACTTGAAATACCAATATTTTTTATATTTTCGGGTATTTCAAGATTTAATATTTTGTTATATCTGAAAACAGCATGAGATATTTCAGGAAGACTTGTGGATAGCGATACAGATGTAATTGCATTATTTTCAAATGCTGAATCTCCAACTATTTCGATATTATTAGGTAAAGTAAGTGAACTAATGACATTATTTTTGAATGCCTCGTTCCCTATACTTATTAAATCCTTAGTAGGTAATGTTATAGCCGATAATTTCTATAGATACAGTATTTGTAGGTATAACAAGACTACTAATAAGATTTTCGGAAAAGATTTTTTTTTCAAAAACTAGGGGATTATTTAAAAATTTAAGCTCTTTAATCCAATTTTTATAAAAAGCACCCTCCCTCAGTTTTTGCACTGTATTTGGAATTATAAGATTTTGAATCCTATTTTCAGCAAAAGAATATTTACCTATATCCAAAACACTTGCTGGTATATCTAAATTTAGGATTTTATTTTCAGCAAATGCGTAATCCCCGATTCTCTCCACTTTTGAGTTTAAATTTACTACAATTATTTGATTCTTATAGAAAGAGTTATTACCTACTAATCTTATAGATTCAGGCAAAGTTATATATTCAATCTCATTGTTATTGAATGCATAATCTCCAATAATTTCTGTATTGTTTAGTCTTACTGACTTAATTTTGTTTGATTCAAAACTACCATCAGGAATCTCTCTTATCCTAGATGGTATTATTACCTCAGTTATTTCATTACTAGCTAAAGAGAAATCACCAAGATTATTTAATGATGATGGTAGATATATATTATTAATTTTATTACCGTAAAACGAAAAGTTACCTACTTCTTCTAAACCTTCATTTAATATTAATTGTGTAATAATGTTTCTATAAAATGAAAATTTAGCAA
>JAYPSX010000096.1:0-883 GCA_038133315.1 Hyphomicrobiales bacterium | reverse complement strand
ACTAGAAAATGCGTAGTCCGCTATATTTGTCACAGAATAAATTGCACCATTTATATTTATAGACTCGGGAATTTCTAAATTTGTAATTTCTTTAGAATATGGGCGAATTAAAGTAGCTAGTCCTTTTGAGGGAGAATCTATTTGATAGACAAGACCAGCATAGACAGACTCATTTGCTTTAGCGGCAAATGATACTAGTACCAAAAGTAAACCAATTAAGGATACTTGCAGAGTATTCTTTAAAAAAAAGTACATTTTTATAGAATTACTAATAGATTCAGCAATCTATTAGATCGGTAGAAGCGTCTAGTTCTTTAGTATTACTTTACTACTATTTATATATTTGTATTCATAATTATTGCTTTAATATCAATAGCTTAGAATGTATAAACCTAATATATTTATTCTAGATTAATGACCTTGTCCTAATCACGAAATTTAGAAAGTATCTTCATAATAAAACTATTATCTGTATTTTTATTATCTTCGTTACTATCTAAAATTGTAGAAATCTCAAAATTTGATAGATATTTTTGAATAATTCCATCCTTATCTTCTCCAGCAAAACTTAAATACTTTTCTATATCCTCTTTATTAATTTTTTGAAAGTTACGAATAACGCGGTCAAGGTTGAGTAACTTTAGAGTCTCCAGGAAATTTTCATTAGGATTTAAGCCCACACAACCAATGTTTAAAAATTTTAGATCTGATTTCAAAATGTAAAGTAGATTGAAATCTGATTTACTAAATTTTTCTTCATGATCTAAGATTAAGCATTTTTTTAACTTTTTATTCTCGTTTGTAGGCATAGAAAGAGTTTCTGTAGTTAGATCTGCTATCTCATTATTAATTATATCTTGTAATGTTGGTCCTTGTTGCGCAT
>JAYPSX010000095.1:0-5563 GCA_038133315.1 Hyphomicrobiales bacterium | reverse complement strand
ATCAATTAAAGCTATTCCTGATAATTTTTCAGTAACAATTCTAAATCTTACTGAAGATCACTGTAAATGGCCAATTGGAGACCCAGGTGAAGAGGATTTCCATTTTTGTGGTCATCAGTCTTTAAGTGGGTTGCCCTACTGTGAGTATCATGCCAGTGTTGCCTATAAAAAATTTAAAGTAAATAAGTTACCAAACTAAAAGCTTAATTGATAAGATATTGGCAACCATCTGAAGCCACCATCATTTTTTTCTTCAACATGGCCAACTGCTGGAAATGGCATATGATATCCAATCATAGGGATTTTATCTTCTGCTAGCATGCTGAGGATTCGTTTTCTGCTTTCTACGGCTAAATCTTTAATATCATCAAACATAACATGCCAATCAGGAACTTGCATAGATACCACATAATGATTGGTGATGTCTGCAGCAAAAAAGATTGTTTTATTGTTACTTTCGATATTGTAACACATATGCCCAGGGGAATGACCAAACCCATTTACTGCTGTAATTCCTGTTACAACTTCCTGGTCGGGCTTAATAAATTCCATCTTATCTGAGAGGGGGAGGCAGATTTTCTCAAAAAGCTCTTTATTTGCTTTTCTTTGCTCTGGTATATTTTTGCCAGTATTCCAGCAATCAAATTCTGTTTCACCAATTATTATAGTTGCGTTACTAAAATACCCGTCGTCTAATAGCATCAACCCTCCAATGTGGTCGGGGTGACAGTGGGTTATAACTATTTTTGTAACATCTTTATGATCATATCCAGAACTTTCAAGTAAGCTTATTAACCTGCCATGTTTCTCATTTAGTTTACCATTGCCAGGGTCAAATAAAATTAGATCATTTCCGGTATTTACAAGAATTGGTGTAAAACCATGTTCAAAATGTTTTTCTGGCAAAAGATTTTCTCTTAATAGCTTATGAACTTCATTTTCATCAACATTTTGTCCAAATATAGGGTAAGGTCCATCCCGCTGAACTAGTCCATCTAATATTGTAGTGATCTCAAAATCACCCATTGTAAATCTGAATATTTCTGGATAAATATTTCCTGTCTTTGCAATAGTCATTTGATCCTCATAAAGTTAAATAATTAATTTTTTATTAGTGTACCAATTCCATCTTCAGTGAATAGCTCCAATATTATAGCATTTTCAACTCTTCCATCTAGAATTACAGATTTTTCCACGCCATTCTTTATTGCTTCAATACATGTTTCAATTTTTGGTATCATACCACCACTGATTGTACCAGTGGATATTAGTCGTTTTGCTTCGCTTATTTTTAATTCATTAATCAGGTTTTTGTTGTCATCAAGCACGCCTACAATATCAGTTAGCATAAGTAATCGTTTTGCATTTAAAGCACTTGCAATTGCTCCAGCTGCAGTGTCAGCATTGATGTTATAAGTGATATTATCGTGACTTATGCCAAGTGGTGTAATGACTGGTATTTGTCCTTTGTTGCATGTCTCTATAATTATATCTGGCAATATACTCTCAGGTTCTCCAACAAACCCCAGATCCATAATCTTTTCAATATTGGAGTCAGTCTCTTGCGCATTAGTTAATTTTTTTGCCCTAATTATCGAATCTTTGTTACCTGATAAACTAACAGATTTTCCTCCAAATTTTTTAATACTATTAACAATATCTCTATTAATTATCTCATATAAGACCTTTTCAACAACCTTGATTGTTTCGGCGTCTGTTATTCTGAGTCCATTATAGAACTTACTTTCGACACCCTGTTCTTTTAAGGTCTCACCAATTTGAGGTCCACCACCATGAACAACAATTGGGTACATTCCAGCGTGTTCTAACATAACTATATTTTGCGCAAACTTTTCTGCTAAATTACTATTTACCATTGCATGTCCACCATATTTTACAACTATGTATTCTTTATTATACATTTGCATATATGGGAGTGCTTCAGATAAAATTTTTGCTCTTATAGTTGAGTCAATTTCTTGCATTAAATATCCATTTAAGTGTTTATAATTCTATATATGAGAGCCCTTATTATATCAATACCATATTTATCTTTACTTGATGAAACTAGAATGCCTGGTCTTGCGGCAGCTCTTTTACTAATTCTTTCATTAGTATCTTCTATAAGTTTTTGACTCTGAGATTTATTAATTTTATCATATTTTGTCATGACTATTTGATATGAAACTGCTGCACTATCAAGTATATCCATAATATTTTCATCAATTTCTTTTATGCCATGTCTTGAGTCTATTAAAAAAAACACAAGCTCCAGTTCTTTTCTACCTTGGAGATAATCATAAGTTAGATTTTTCCATTTTTTGATTGCATCTTTGCTTGCCTTGGCATAGCCAAACCCTGGAAGATCTACCAAATAAAAAGCATCATCTTGAGAAAAGAAATTGATCATTTGCGTCCTTCCAGGTGTATTAGACACTCTAGCTAATCCAGTAACTTCTGTGATTGAATTTATTAGACTAGACTTTCCAACATTAGATCTTCCGGAAAAAGCTATCTCCATTTTATTATGAAGTGGGTATCCAGAATTGCTTGCTACTGAAATTACGAACTTGCTAGTTTTAGCAAATAAAAGTCTTGAGTTTTCAAGCTCTGCATCTGTAAAGTCGTCAATATCAAGAATTAATGATTTTCTGATTTCTTTTTCTTGAATGTGTTCGCTATATTTGACCATAATTCAACCTCAACACCCATACGTTTCATTATAATATATTGCTGAAGGGAAGAAAGTGTATTATTCCACGCCCAGTATATTACAAGCCCAGCAGAAAATTGAGCAAAAAGGAATGTAAGAAATACTGGCATCCACGCAAATATTTTTTGTTGAATCGGATCTGGGGGAGCTGGGTTTAGACGCATCTGAATAAACATTGTAAGTCCCATAATAATTGGCCAGATTCCAATTATTAAAAATGAAGGAGGTGTCCAAGGAATTAATCCAAATAGATTGAATAGTGTTGTTGGGTCTTTTGCGGATAAATCTTTTATCCATCCATAGAATGGTTGATGTCTCATTTCCATTGTACATAATAGGACTTTATAGAGTGCAAAAAATACAGGAACCTGTATGAGAATTGGTATGCATCCTGATAACGGGTTAACTTTATCCCTTTTGTATAATGCAATTATTGCTTGTTGTTGTTTTGCTCTATCATCTTTGTAGCTATCTCTTATTTTTAGCATTTCTGGAGATAGCTTTTTCATAGCACTCATTGATACGTAAGCTTTATTTGCCAGAGGAAAAAATACAATTTTAATCAGAATTGTTACTCCAAGTATTGATAAGCCATAATTACCAAGCAATCCATATAGCCATTGAAGGACATAAAATAGTGGTTTTGTTAGGAAATAAAACCACCCCCAGTCGACAAGAAGGTCAAATTTTTCGAATGAATGTACTTCTTCGTAATTATCAAGTATTTTTACTTCTTTCGCTCCAGCAAATATTTGGGACTCAATATCAATTGAAGAATTTGCATTCAATTTTTGAGCTTCTCCAAGGTAATCTACTTGATAATTATTTCCATTTCCTTGTGATGTAAACCTACCCTGGTAAGTAATTGTCTTTGGCGGAATTATAACAGTTGCCCAGTTTTTGTCAGTGAATCCAAGCCATCCGCCTGAAATATTTTCAAATGACTCTGTTTCTTCTGCAATATCAGAATAATCTGCTTTCTTCTCCCCTTGGTCGCCAAGTACACCAATGTATCCTTCATGTAAAACAAAGAAATTTTGATAGTCTTCTGGTAAGCCTTTTCTGGAGATTAGTGAATATGGGTATATGGTTAGATCATTATCAGTATTATTTTCTACAGATTGCTGAACTGTGAATAGATAGTTTTCATCAACAATAAATTTCTTTAGAAAAATAAGACCTTCTCCGTTATCCCATCTAAGCTTTATGGGTTGATTTACTGATAGTTCATCTCCTTCAATTATTTTCCAAACCGATTTATCATCCGGCAGTTTGATTTTGATGTCAGAGCCAGATACCCATCCTTGATGTGCATAATATGGATTTTGAGATGAATATTGTCTAAATATATGAACTAGATCACTATCCTCTGATAAGCTTTCTCGATAATTTTTGAGTTGAATATCATCTAATTTTGCACCTGTGAGCGAAATTGAGCCGCTCAAGTTTTCTGTGTTAATTTTGATGCGTCTTGTCTCAGCATATGCGCTGTTAGATGATCCACCAGGTGCTTGAATGGAGATATCATCATTTTCAACAGGATCACTTGGAAGAGGTATATTCGACAAATCTTGAATAGCTTCAGTATTGTTTTCCGTAGATACTTGTTCAGGATATCTATCATCGATTTGTTTGCTTCCAACAAAGTATTGCCAAAAAAGAAGAACTATTATTGATAGTGTGATAGCCAGTAAAAAATTTCTTTGTTCGTTCATGATAATTTCTTTTAGATTATTTTTTTTAGATCATTTGCCATTTTGCTAAAAGGATATTCTAAGATTTTTCGTCGGGCGATGATAACATAGTTTGTATTTGGTTTCGCGCTACCAAAAAGTATTTCTTTTGCAAGGACTCTCATTCTTCTTTTTGCTCTATTTCTCATTACAGCTCCACCAATTTTTTTTGATGCCGTGTACCCAACTTTGGGATCATTCAGGTTAACACCATTTAGTTTATGTTTTAGAAAAATAAAGGAAGGAGTTACAAATTTATCTCCCTTTGATGAGGCAATAAATTCATCTCTTTTTTTTATGGTTTCCATGAATTATAAAAAGCTATTTTGCGTCAAGCAGACAAACGCTTTCTTCCTTTAGCTCGCCTACGACTAAGTACTTTTAGACCACCATTTGTAGCTTTTCTTGCTCTGAACCCGTGTCTTCTTTTTCTTACCAGTACACTTGGTTGATAAGTACGTTTCAATTTAGATACTCCTAATTCTAAGTTAGATTATCTATACATTATTAAATAAAAAACATAAACAAAAAATAATATTTATTTCAAATATTTTATTTTTTGAAATATGATTAATCTAACTTTAGATAGAACTAATCTTAATGCATAAGAAGAAAATTATTCCTGGAGGTAGAAACCTCATATCAGATGTTGACGGAATTCTGGTTGGTAATGCCGAAGATGATCAACTTCAGACAGGATTAACTTATTTAAAATTAGAAAAAAAATTTTCAGCATCCGCCTATGTATATGGTGGAGCTTCTGCTTCGAGGGAGATTGATCTTCTTAAACCAGAGAGAACAATTAGATACATTGACGGAATTTCATTGTCTGGTGGATCGGTATTTGGTCTTTCAGCTGGCTCTGAATATGTGGACATATTGTCAGAGGAGAGTAGGGGATTTAAGATTAAAAATTCGAACATTTCGATACCAATAGTCCCATGCGCTTCAATTTATGACTTGAGTATTAAAAACCATAAATCAATAAATGGTGAACTATACAGGAATCTAGCCAAATTAGCTTTTAAAAACGCCAATAAGAATTTTATTCTTGGAAATTCTGGTGCAGGAATTGGTGCTAAAGCTGGAATATTTAAGGGTGGATTGGGTAGTGCAT
>JAYPSX010000094.1:3162-5600 GCA_038133315.1 Hyphomicrobiales bacterium | reverse complement strand
GACCTCCCAATGAGATTAAATTTCTTTTGCCAATCAAGCAAACATTTAACATAAATGTCAATCTTATCGATTGTTTCACGTGAAACATTGTAGTTATTTTTAATCTGCTCGATTACCTGAACCTTGTTCATAATTGTTTATGCTGTTTGTTTGGATATTTCTTTTGAAGCCTTCAAGTATGAAATTACTTTCAGTACTGTTGATGGATCTATCCCTTCCATTCTATTCAGCTGGCCTATTGTAGTCGGTTTAATTCTTGATATTCTATCGCGCGCCTCATTAGATAGCCCTTTTATATCCATATAGTTTATATTCTCAGGTATGGTCACGGCTTCTTCTTTTTTGAATGAAGTAATTTCTTGAGTTTGCCTGTCAAGGTATTTTGAATAAATAGCATCAGATTCCAGCTGCGCTATTACATTCGGATCAATATTATTTAGCTCTGGCCAGATTTCATAAAGGTCATTTATACTTATATTCGGATATGATATGAGATCCAATACTGATCTTTTCTTTCCATCCTGGTTTATATTCAATCCATATTTTTTGGCTTTTGTAGGAGAAATTGTAAGGCTATTAGCCAGTTCAGTTGCATAATTAATTGAGACCATCTTCTCTTTAAAATGGGCTGCTCGTTCATTTTCTACAAAACCTAGATCTAATCCTTTTTGTGTTAGCCTCTGATCAGCATTATCTATACGAAGAGATAACCTATATTCTGCTCTTGAAGTAAACATTCTGTATGGCTCTGTTACGCCTTTTGTAATTAGATCATCTATCATCACACCAATATATGCGTCTGACCTATCAAGGATAAACTCTTGTGTTGAGACAGATTTTAATGCAGCATTAATTCCTGATATTAAACCTTGAGCAGATGCTTCTTCATAACCGGTAGTTCCATTGATTTGACCTGCTAAAAATAAATTTTTGATTTTCTTTGTTTCGAGTGTTGGTTTCAATTCTCTTGGATCTATGTAATCATATTCAATTGCATAGCCTGGTCTCTCTATTTTTACATCCTCTAATCCAAGAATCGAATGTACTAGTTGCTGTTGTATATTTTCATCAATTGACGTAGAAATTCCATTTGGATATACAACATGTGTATTCAATCCTTCGGGTTCAAGAAATATCTGATGTCCGTTTCTCTCCCCAAAGCGAACCACTTTATCTTCGATTGATGGGCAATAGCGGGGGCCTGTAGATTCGATTTGACCAGAATAGAGTGGAGCGTCATGTATATTGTCTAAAATTATTTTATGTGTCTTTTCATTGGTTCGGGTAATATAGCAAGGAACTTGTTTTTGTTGGATTTCACTTGTTAGATATGACATAAATATAGGATTATCATCTGGTTTCTGCTCTTCCAATTTATCCCAATGTATTGTCCTGCCATCTAATCTTGGTGGAGTTCCTGTTTTTAATCTACCAAGTTGAAATCTATAATTCTTAAATGTATTTGATAGGTGGATCGATGGTTTATCTCCAACGCGTCCAGCAGGATAAGTTTTTTTACCAATATGAATGATGCCATTTAAAAAAGTGCCCGTGGTGATAATAACTGAATGTGCATAAATTTCTTTTTCATCTAATACTCTTATTCCTTCACACTTATCATCATTTATAATTAAACTAATGCATTCATTCTCTATGATTTTTAGATTTTTGTATGAGCCAAGCATTTCTTGCATTGCTTCTTTATACAAGTCTCTATCTGCCTGAACTCGTGGCGCTCGAACAGCTGGACCTTTACTTTGATTGAGAACTCTGTACTGAATTGCGGCTCTATCTGAAGCTGAACCAATTACTCCATCTAAAGCGTCAACTTCTCTGACTAAATGGCTTTTTCCTAATCCTCCAAAGGCTGGATTGCACGACATCTCACCAATAGTAGAAAATTTATGTGTAACGAGTAATGATTTTGCACAGCATCTTGCTGCTGCGGCTGCTGCTTCGCATCCTGCATGACCACCACCTACAATTATTACATCAAATTCATATTTCATAACTTTTTCCTAATGGATATATATTTCATATTATCTTATTTACCAATACAAAAATCAGTAAATATTACATCTAGTAAGTCTTCAACGTCAACGTTTCCTGTAATTATGCCTAAGGAGTTAATAGCACTTCGCAAATCTTCTGAAACTAATTCGATATCGTTTTTTTTGTGTTCTAGTGAGGATATCAAATAATGTCTAACCTTTTCTATGGCATCTCTATGACGAGATTTAGTGATAAAATTACCTTCAGTTCTACAACCTTTTTCTACATTTTTTTCAATAATTTCAATAAGTTGTGTAATTCCAACATCATTTTTAGTTGAAATTGATACCTCCTTATTTTTGTGTATAGATATATCATTTTTAGTCCAAACCTCTATCACTTTATCTTTAATATTTTCAGGTGCAGGTTGGTTATTTTTTTTACTT
>JAYPSX010000094.1:0-3062 GCA_038133315.1 Hyphomicrobiales bacterium | reverse complement strand
CTCTATCACTTTATCTTTAATATTTTCAGGTGCAGGTTGGTTATTTTTTTTACTTGAGTCCATAAGCCATAAAACTAAGTCAGCTTCTGATATTTTCGTCCTTGCTCTTTCTATTCCAATATCCTCTATAGAAGATCTGCCTTTCCTTATTCCTGCTGTATCTGTAATGACAACAGGAAAACCAGCTATATTTAGATATGCATCAATGCTATCCCTTGTTGTTCCCGCTTGAGATGAGACAATAGCAATATCTCTGTTTGATAAATGGTTCAATAAACTAGATTTCCCAGTATTTGGCGGGCCCGCGATTATAATATGAAACCCGTCCCTTAATCTTTCACCTTTATTTGAGTCATTTAAATGAATATCTAATTCATGAATTAATGACTTTATTTCATTAAGTTGCTCTTTAAAAAGATTTTCAGGTATTTCTTCTTCAACAAAATCTATTGTAGCTTCCAAATACGATAAATTTTTAACTATTTGCTTCTTCCATTTGTTGTACAAGTTTGATAGCTTTCCATCCATTTGATCAAATGCTTGTTTTCTCTGAAACTCAGTATCAGCATTAATTAGATCTGCCAGACCTTCAATCTCAAGAAGATCTAGTTTGCCATTCAAGAAAGCTCTCTTTGTAAATTCACCTGCTTCGGCATAAACAAAGTGGTCTTGTTGTGAGAAAATGTTAAAAATTAGGTCCTTGATTGCATTGCTACCGTGGATATGAAGTTCAACAACATCTTCCCCAGTAAAACTCCGAGGAGCTTTAAAATATGTTACTAAGGCATTATCAATTGCTTCACCAGTTTTTACGTTGGTTAATCGTGCTAATTTAAATTGATTAGGTGCAGGTATTGCTATACCAAAAATTGAAAACGTATCTTTAGCATTCGAACCAGATATTCTCACTACAGATACACCAGCTTTACCTGGTGCGGATGAGAGTGCATATATTGTATTAGTGTTGTTGCTATACATAAAAAACTACTTAACTTTTAAAAATATTATTACAATAAAACCAAAATATATTCTAATTTATTCGATATAAATAAAAAACTTGGAGATCCATTCTAATGAAAAAGATAATGATAAATGAATTTGGTGATGAAACAAAAATGATACTCAATGAAGTTGATACACCATCACCAAAAGATAATGAGGTTTTGGTTCAACACAAAGCAATTGGAATAAACTTCATTGATATATATCAAAGAACTGGACTATATCCTTTGAATTTACCTTCTTCTCTCGGGCTAGAGGCATCAGGTGTTGTCGAAGCGATTGGTGCTGATGTCAAAAATTTTAGAGTTGGTGATAGGGTTTGTTATTGCAATGGTCCACTTGGAGCCTATGGAACACACAATTTAGTTCCAGAAAATTTACTTGTGCACTTACCAGACGAAATAGAATTTGAAACAATAGCAAGTGGATTGCTTAAAGGAGTTACAGCTTATTTTTTATTACACGATATTTACCAAGTTGGAAGTGAAGATACTATATTATTTCATGCGGCAGCTGGCGGTGTTGGATCCATTGCAACTTCTTGGGCAAAAGCACTTGGAGCAAAAGTGATTGGTACGGTTGGTTCTCGAGAGAAAGAAAAATACGCAAGCGCAAATGGTTGTGATTATGTAATAAATTATAGAACTCACAATTTCAAAGATGAAGTAATGAAAATTACTAATAATGAAGGAGTTTCTGTAGTTTATGAGTCTATTGGGAAAGAGACTATTGTTGACTCTATGGACTCTTTAAAGAGAAGAGGCCTATTGTGCAGTTTTGGAAATGCATCTGGAGTACCTGACCCAATTAATATTCTTGATTTGATGAGAAAAGGATCACTTTATCTAACAAGACCTACTTTATTTGATTATGTTAAAACTAGAGAACAACTAGAAAATGCCTCTAGTAAATTTTTTGATGTTTTAAAAAACGGAAAAGTTAAAGTTGATGTACAGCAGAAATTTGATCTTAGCGATATTGGAAAAGCTCACGCTTCTGTAGCTGAACGAAAAACAATAGGAACTACAATTATAATACCATAGTAGTGCTTAGGTATTCATAGTTTCAAAAAATTCTTTATTATCTTTTGTTTGAGAGATTTTATCTAACAAGAATTCCATAGCGTCTACAGTGCCCATTGGATTCAAAATTCTTCTTAGGACAAACATCTTTTTAAGTGTTGCGTCACCAATCAAAAGTTCTTCTTTTCTTGTACCTGATCGTAATATGTCCATAGATGGGAATACCCTTTTGTCAGATACTTTCCTATCGAGGATTATTTCTGAGTTACCTGTGCCTTTAAATTCTTCAAAAATTACTTCATCCATTCTACTTCCGGTATCAATTAATGCGGTTGAAATAATTGTTAGAGAACCACCTTCCTCAATATTTCTTGCAGCACCAAAAAATCTTTTTGGTCTTTGAAGTGCATTTGCATCAACACCACCCGTAAGAACCTTACCTGATGATGGAACAACAGTATTATAAGCCCTACCTAATCTGGTTATGGAATCTAGTAATATTACAACATCTCTTCCATGTTCAACCAATCTCTTCGCCTTTTCAATAACCATTTCAGCAACTTGAACGTGCCTTGATGCTGGTTCATCAAATGTTGATGAAACAACTTCTCCCTTTACTGATCGTTGCATATCTGTGACCTCTTCAGGTCTTTCATCAATTAAAAGAACAATAAGATAGCATTCAGGATGGTTTGAGGTTATGGAATGAGCGATATTCTGTAATAATACAGTTTTTCCTGTTCTTGGAGGGGCTACAATTAGACCTCTTTGACCTTTTCCAAGAGGAGCTACAATATCAATTATCCTACCACTTTTATCTTTCAATGAAGGATCGTGAATTTCCATAACGAGGGACTCATCAGGATATAGAGGAGTCAAATTATCAAAATTAATTTTATGACGGCTTTTCTCTGGCTCTTCAAAATTTATTGTATTCACCTTTAGAAGAGCGAAATATCTCTCGCCTTCTTTAGGGCTTCTAATTTCACCTTCAATACTATCTCCGGTGCGAAGTGTAAATCTTCTAATTTGACTTGG
>JAYPSX010000093.1:0-5606 GCA_038133315.1 Hyphomicrobiales bacterium | reverse complement strand
TTGTTCCAGAAATTGCTGCGAGATCTCACATACAATATATTGATGAAGTTATTCTCAGAGCAATGACTGAAGCAGATTGTGAGTTCAACAATTTGGACTCAATCGCTGTAACTGCTGGCCCTGGGTTAAAGGGGGGATTATTAGTTGGTGTAACAATAGCCAAAGCTATTTCAAGTGTTACGAAGAAACCCTTATTAGGAATTAATCATCTTGAAGGACACGCACTAACAATCCGAATGGTTCAAAAGATAGAATTTCCCTATCTTTTATTATTAGTGACGGGTGGTCATACGCAAATTTTAATTGTAAGAAATGTTGGGGAATACACAAGACTTGGAACAACAATTGATGATGCGCTTGGAGAAGCATACGATAAAGTGGCAAAATCTCTGAACCTTGGTTATCCCGGTGGTCCAAAAGTAGAGTCTATGGCAAATAACAAAACATATTATAATTTTAAATTTCCAAGACCTTTAATTAACTCTCAAGAACTAAATTTTTCATTTTCTGGATTGAAAACAGCAGTGAGAAGAGAGATTGAAAAATCTATACCAATCTCAAAAGAAACAGCGTCCAATATTTGCGCTGAATTTCAAAACTCTATAATTGATGTTTTGAAAGATAAATTGGAGAGAGCTATTAGCTGTTTTCGGGATGAATTTAGAGATATTGATCTAAATGTGGTTATAGCTGGTGGGGTTGCTGCTAATAAAAAGATCTTCTCATCAATAAAAGAATTGAGTGATGAAAAAGAATTTAATGTTTTTGTTGCACCAAAAGAACTATGCTCAGATAATGCAGCAATGATTGCATGGGCTGGAATCGAAAGATCCAATGCTGGTATTTTAGAAACAAATGATGTCTCAGTAAGAACGAGATGGCCTCTTGATTTGGAAGGCCAAAAAGTTAGAGGGGCTGGTGTAAAAGCATGATTAATTTTGGAATAATTGGAGCAGGTGCTTGGGGTATTGCTCTTGCAATTAATTTACAAAAAAATGGTCACAATATTAAGCTATGGCATCACAACCCCCAAAAAGCTACTGATCTTGAAAAAAGAAGAACTTCAAATTCGCTTAAGGACATACTAATTAAAGATAATATTCATTTTTCATCTGATTTGGATGATGTTTCGGCTTCAGATATATTGATATATGCCTCACCAACTCAAGAATTTGATAATATTTCAGGACGCATAAAAAAAAACAAAGATAAGAAAATCCCATTCATAATCGCATCAAAGGGGATTGATACTAGGAAAAATCTTCTTTTACATGAAATAACTAAAATTAATCTGCCAAATTGGATACCAATGGTTTTATCTGGACCAGGTTTTGCTATTGATATAGCAAATGGCAAACCAACTGCTCTAACTCTTGCATGTGAAAAAAAAGAGGTTCTGTTAGATGTTGGAGAATTATTGGCAAACAATAATTTTCGTCCTTATTTCAGTGAAGATATTATTGGAACTCAAATTGGTGGAGCTCTAAAAAATATAATTGCTATATCTACTGGCATAGCGATGGGAAAGGATTTGGGGGATGGATCCGTTGCTTCTTTAATAAGCCGAGGGATGAATGAAATTATGATGTTTGGGGAATGCTTAGGAGCAAAAAAAGATACTTTTATTGGGTTATCTGGTCTCGGTGATTTAGTTCTAACTGCATCTAACTTAAAATCCAGAAACACTCAATTAGGCTATGACATTGGGAAAAATGGTAGCGTAGATATTAAAATAGATTACCTAACTGAAGGCTACCATACTGCAAAAGCCGTCTACAATATTGCAAAGAGTAAAAATATCAAATTGCCCCTCATTGAAGCAATATACAATATACTGTACAATAAATATAATATCGATGAAGCAATTGGGCGTTTAATGAATAGGCCTCTGAAAGACGAAATTTAGAAAGAAATAAACTAATGGCTTACTGGCTCTTTAAATCTGAACCGAGTACTTGGTCTTGGGATGACCAAATTAAAGCAGGTGATAAAGGCACACAATGGGATGGAGTGAGAAATTACCAAGCTCGCAATAATATGAATTCTATGAAAATTGGAGATTTGGGATTTTTTTATCATTCCGTTAAAGAGAGAAGTATTATAGGGATTGTGCGAGTTATAGCTGAGTCTCATCAGGATACCACAATTGAAGATCCAACTTGGAGATGTGTAGACCTTGCTTATCACAAAAGCTTCAAAAATACTGTTAACTTAGACTTGATTAAGAGCATGCCAGAATTATCTGATATGATATTAGTAAAAAATTCTAGGCTTTCTGTTCAGCCTGTCACAGAACATGAATGGGAAATTATTTGTAAAATGGGATCTCCCTATTAAATTTAGACTTAAACGTAAAAAGAGAATGAAATGAGTGATTTTTTTGGAAATAAAGTAAATTCAGATTGGGCAAACAACGCCTATGTAAATAATGAAAAATATAATCAGTTATACCAAGAAAGTATAAGCTCTCCTGAGACATTCTGGGAAGAGAATGGGAAGAGAATAGATTGGATAAAACCATATACCATAATTAAAAATACTTCATATAAGAAAGGTAATATCAATATTCGGTGGTTTGAGGATGGTACCTTAAATGTGGCAGCAAATTGTGTTGATAGGCATCTCAGTAAAAATGCAAATAAAACAGCTATAATTTGGGAAAGTGATGATGGGAAAGACACAAAAACCTTCACTTACGCACAGCTTCATAAAGAAGTTTGTAAATTTGCTAATGTACTGAAGAACCTAGGAACTAAAAAAGGTGATAGAGTAACTATTTATATGCCAATGATACCCGAAGCAACATTTGCGATGCTGGCGTGTGCTAGGATCGGAGCAATACATTCGGTAGTTTTTGGCGGGTTCTCCCCTGAAGCTCTTGCTGGAAGAATTGACGATTGTAAATCTGAAATAATCATTACTGCAGATGAAGGGTTAAGGGGTGGAAAAATAATTCCTCTCAAAGAAAATGTTGATAATGCCATAGCTATTGCAAAAAGATTAGGGACCGATGTCAAACATAGTCTTGTTATTCAAAGAACAGGAAATTCAATAGATTGGAATGATAACATTGATCATTGGTATCATGAAGAAGCTAAATCAGTTAGCAATGAGTCTGTTCCGGAAGAAATGAGTGCTGAAGATCCTCTTTTTATTTTGTACACTTCTGGCTCAACGGGTAAACCAAAAGGTGTTCTTCATACTTCAGGTGGATATTTAGTTTATGCTTCAATGACACATCAATACGTCTTTGATTATAAACCCGATGATGTTTACTGGTGTGCGGCTGATGTCGGCTGGATAACAGGACACAGTTATATTGTTTATGGACCTTTATCAAATGCTGCCACAATTGTTATGTATGAGGGGCTACCAAATTATCCAAGCCCATCAAGATGTTGGGAAATTATTGATAAGTATAATGTAAATATATTTTATACTGCCCCCACAGCTATAAGAGCCCTGATGGGAGCTGGAGATGACTATGTAAAATCTACGAAAAGATCCAGTTTAAAACTTTTAGGTACAGTTGGTGAGCCTATAAACCCAGAAGCTTGGAATTGGTATTATAATATCGTTGGTGAAGCAAAATCACCTATTGTTGATACTTGGTGGCAAACAGAAACTGGAGGAATAATGATTACACCTCTTCCAGGTGCAATTAATCAAAAGCCCGGCTCTGCTACATTACCTTTTTTTGGAATTAAACCTGCTATTGTTGACCCCGATGGAAAAATACTTGATGGTGAGTGTTCTGGCAATCTCGTTATTTGCGACTCTTGGCCTGGACAAATGCGCACTGTTTATGGTGATCATGATCGTTTTGAACAAACATACTTCTCAACATACAAAGAAATGTACTTCACAGGCGATGGATGCCGAAGGGATAATGATGGTTACTACTGGATAACAGGCAGAGTTGATGACGTAATAAACGTATCAGGTCATAGGCTTGGAACAGCTGAAGTTGAGTCAGCTCTAGTTTCTAACAAGAAAGTTTCTGAGTCTGCAGTAGTTGGTTTTCCCCATGATGTAAAAGGACAAGGTATATATGCATTCGTTACATTAAAGGCAGGTATAGAATTTGATGATACCGCAATTACAAAGGAACTAATAAAAACTGTCAGGGAAATAATAGGGCCAATTGCTACACCTGATCATATTCAAATTACTCCAGGGTTACCAAAGACTAGATCCGGAAAAATTATGCGTAGAATTTTGCGAAAGATTGCTGAAAATGACTTTGCTCAGCTCGGCGACACGTCAACATTAGCTGAACCAGCAGTAGTAGATGATTTAATTAAAAACAGGAAAAATAAATAATTAGAAATCTGAAGTGATACCTTTTCTCTCCCAGTCACCATATCGTGTTGGCTCAGGTCCTTCCGGTCCATCTACTTCTTTAGGCATCTTCTTTTTTTCTTGTTCATTTTTTTTTCTTCTCTCTTCTGCTTCTGCTAATGCTCTCAATGCAGCGGGAGGAAGATCATTTCTTTTTTCTTTATTCATATTTTTAGCTTTATTGCTATGATTATATCTTAGATATAATAATCTAAAAAAAAAATTAAATATAATATGCGCAATGATCTGAAAAAAAAAGACTATCTTGGCTACAAAGCTCGAGAACTAGCAGTTGATGTTTTGATGAATATCACTCAAAAAAACATTAATACTGATCAAAGTTTTGATTTCTATATCTCAAAAGATAAATATAAGTCACTCTCCAAAGAAGATCTCGCTTTCTCAAAAAATATAATTATGACTACATTACGATATTGGGGGTTTATTGAAAAAATTCTAGATAAATACTTATCAAATTCTATCGAGGAACACTCCCCTCGTATTCATATTATCCTACTTATTTCAATTACTCAGATTATTGTAATCAGCTCTCCACCATATGCGGCTGTAAATATTGCAATTAATTTAACCAAAAGAGATAGAAAATCATACAAATTACAAGGGCTTGTTAATGCTGTTCTGAGAAAAATAAGCCGTGAAATAGAAGCTATTAATTTAAAAGAATTTGATGCCAACATTCTTTTGCCTGATTGGTTAAGGAGTAGATGGAATGTGCAATATAAGCCGAATGAAATATTATTGTCCGCTCAATCATTGCTGAGACCTCCACCATTAGATATTAGTTTGAAATATCCAGAATCAAAATTAGCGTCTGAAATTAATGGTATAACATTAAATACAGGAACAATAAGACTTTTTGATTATGGTTTTATTCCAGATATAAAATACTATTCAGATGGTATGTGGTGGGTTCAAGATGTATCTGCTTCAATCCCAGTTAAACTAATTGAAAATGAAATTAAAGGTATGAATTTTGTTGATTTTTGTGCTGCGCCTGGCGGAAAAACTGCGAATCTAATTCAAGCTGGTGCTATAGTGACAGCAATTGACTCGAGTAAGGAAAGAATAAAAGTACTTCAACAAAATTTGAAGAGATTAAAATACAAAGCAGAGATAATTCATGCTGATGCATCTGTTTGGGCACCAGAAGAACGATATGATGGCGTCCTGATTGATGCTCCATGTAGCTCAACTGGTGTAATAAGAAGAAATCCAGATATATTAAGAAGAAAAGACTTTAATCT
>JAYPSX010000092.1:4293-5632 GCA_038133315.1 Hyphomicrobiales bacterium | reverse complement strand
CTGAGATAAATGATGCAGACAGGATACCTGAATTTGTTAATAAAGCCTTCCATATTTGTCAATCAGGACGCCCCGGCCCTGTAGTTCTGTCATTGCCAGAAGATATGTTGATTGATGAGACAACAGTTAACACAACACCGGCTCCGAGAGTTATCCAAGCTAGTCCATCAAAATCAGACATAGAAGACTTCTATAAAAAATTAAATGAAGCACAGAAACCAATCATAATAGTTGGTGGAAATACATGGTCGCAAGAGGCAATTAATACAGTTACTAAATTTGTAAATGATAACTCAATACCCGTTTTAACATCCTATCGGGCGCAAGATCGATTTGATAATAGAAATGAAAATTATATAGGTCATTCAAGTTACGCAATACCTCCAGAAACAAAAAAAAGGATTGTAGAAAGTGACTTTATCTTAGCTTTAGGTGCAAGGCTGGGTGAAGTTACAACTCAGGGTTATTCAACTTTAAAAGTACCAAAACCTGATCAGTTCTTAGTACACGTGCATCCTGGAATAGAAGAATTAGGATCAGTTTATTATCCAGATATTGCTATTAATAGTGGTATGTCAGAATTTGCTAATGCTTTATCAGGATTGCCAAAAATAGCAAAACCAAAATGGTTAGAATGGACGAACTCTGCTAGAGAAGAATATATGAGATTTATTCAACCGACCCCTATGAAAGGCGATTTAAATTTATCTGAAATATTGGGTTATTTAAATGAGACACTTGCTGATGATGATATTGTAATAGTTGGATCAGGTAATAATTCTCAGTGGGTTCACAGATATTATCAATATAGAAATCTTGGATCCCAATTAGTAACTACAGGGGGTTCTATGGGATATGCAGTACCGGCAGCTATTGCAGCAAAATTGGTACATCCAAAAAGAACAGTAGTTAGTTTCAATGGCGATGGATGCTTCATGATGTTAGGTCAAGAGATTATTAATGCAGTTGAAAATGATTTAAACCCAATATTTATAATAATAAATAATCAAAAATTAGGCACTATAAGGATGCATCAGGAGAGAAAATTCCCAAAAAGGGTTATTGGTACAAATATAATGAATCCTGATTTTGTAGCATTAGCAAAATCATATGGATTAGACTCTTTTAAAATCACTAAGACAGAAGATTTCAATGAAATTTTTGAAAAAGCGAAATCAAATCCAAAAGCAACTCTCATTGAATTGATTATTGAACCTAATGTTTTAGGTCCATCACTGGAGATTGGAAAAAATATTGGGTGATTGTTCTATTTAAAGATCTCAAAAAAACTGATTGAGTTATCCATTAGATACAAATAAATATTGACCGCAAGAAGCAT
>JAYPSX010000092.1:0-4193 GCA_038133315.1 Hyphomicrobiales bacterium | reverse complement strand
AGTCACCTTGTATATAATTTATGAAGTAATATTTACATCATTTCTTTTGATGATGATAGAGTTAATCGACTTTCTAATGATTTGAGATCATCAATTGTATTTATATTAATAAACGGATCAGTAAAAGATATATAATTTACCAATAACCTACCATTGTTTCTTGACCATTCCTCAACACTCCTTGCTCCATTAGATATATCCTCATTCAATTTATTACTCATTTCAATTGGCCATATACCGAAGACAGGATTTGTGGATCCATTCCAAGAAGCAACAATAATTTTTTTTGGATGGTTCTTGGATAATTTCAACAGTTTATTAATATGACCTAGTGAAATAAGCGGGTTATCAATTGGTATGCTTAGAATATGTGTTGATTTTGGATCGTTTATGTTAGCCCACATCATGCAAGAATATATGCCTGCAAGCGGACCTAAATAGCCTTTATGCCTATCTTTTATAATAGTTAACTTATTTTTTGTGGCATCTATTCTAATAGAGTTTGTATTTACTATTATGTTTAGTTTAATTGGAATAGATTTAATTAAATGGTCAATTATGTGTGTGCTATTCACTTTGATATTAATTTTATCACCATCTCTAAATCTCGTGGATTTTCCTCCAGCTAAGATAGCAGCTGTTACCTTATAATTTTGCATAAATTAAACCTTGTTAAGAGCATTTAGACTATTTATATTATATTTTGCTTAGTCATAATAAAACAAGAAAATATATTCGAACGAATGTTTGGTATAATATGAATAAAAACTATGATATTGATTTAGTTGGCTTTAAATGCCCAATTCCAATTCTGAAAATTAGTAAAAAGATAAAACAATTAAGTAAGGGGGACACACTCTCAATAGTTGCTACCGATAGCATGATTAAAATTGATCTTCCAATTTTTTGCAATGAGTCAAATTGTAGGTTAATCGAGATAGTTGATAAAAGTGATCATATCTATTGTAAGATAGAGGTTATCTAAACTATTATTTTCTTAAACTGACTATTATTAATGAAACAAAAATTAGCATGCCTCCTAAATATTGGGACATTAATAATCTTTCATCAAGTATTATAGCAGCTGCTAAAGCTGTTAATAGTGGCTCTGTATTAAAAAAAAGACCAGATATAACAACTGATGTGAATTTTAGTGATAGCATCTGGAAATAGTATGCACCAACATAGCAAATTGATAGGACTAAAACTGGTAAAAATATTTCCACATTACTAAATGCTATAGCAGGTGCTAGCATTATTAAGAATAATATCAATACTGGCATTACACCCAAATGAACCCAAAAACCAAGGATAATTGGGCTACATTTTCTGGAAGCCACACCTGCAGCAAAGTATAAGAAAGTTGCACTTGCACTCGATATTCCAGCTAAAAGGACCCCAATGGGGTTTATATTATTGAAATCTGGAACTATAACAAACATTAGTCCCAAGAAAACAACAGTAAATACTAAGATATCCGAATTTTTTATACTTTCTTTTTCCCTAATTATTGTCGTGATTAATATTTGTATTGGAAAGGTGAAAAAAATAATTGCAGCGAGGGAAACAGAAATAAAATTAATAGATCCTACATAACACAAGTTAATAAGGGCTGTTGCAATAGACATTACAATAACATGTGATCTAACCTCTGCAGGTATATTAAATTTTAGCTTTCCACTAACTGCAAGTATGAGCGATATAAGAAACATAAAAACAGCTCGAGAAACGACAGAGAATATTGTCGGAACACCATTTTGCATTGCGTATCCCGCCATAGGATTATTAATTCCATAGCATAATGATGAGAGAACAGCAAAAAATGGTCCTTTATTTTTTTGCAAGTAATTGGAATCTGAAGAGTTATCCATTAATCCATCCTATCCCTAGAATATTTAACTTAAAATTTTAATTAAAAGGTGTTACTAATAAATACCTAAATATGGAGTATAATGTGGAAGATCATATAATAGAACTATCACCTAATAAAGCATTTTCAATACAAAATATTGTTAAACTTGATGGCAGATTGAGCGCGTATCCTCCTGACGAAAATGGATATGTGCCATTAAATTGTTATCTTGTTACAGAAGAAAATGGTGCATTTTTATTTGATACTGGATATGTATTCCATCAAGATAATATTCTCTCACAACTAAGTTCAGTTTTAGATAAAAATACACCCTTATCAATTATTCCACTCCGTATTAATGAGTTTATGTCAGTAGGAAATGCAAAAGCAATTTCACATAATTTTAATGTAATTTCCTATTATTCCCCGCATCCTGAAGCACCTGATTGGTTTGATTTTACTGATAAGGAGAGGGATCTCAGCTTAAAAAAAATTCCTACAAATCTTCTGCGTGGCACAGTGACATGTGAAGTTGGAGAAGGTAGTGGAAGAAATATCCAGGTTATAAGTGCGCCATTAAGGCTCATAAATACTTCCTGGATATATGACGAGCAAACAAAAATACTTTTTTCATCTGATATGTTTAACTATGGAATTGCGAGATCAGATCAAGAAGAATGGATTATAAATCAAAATGATCCAAATATTACTAAAGGCCTTGTTAGATCCTTTTTGCTAAATACCAGATATTGGTGGTTAGAGGGAGCAAAAACAAGATTATTACGAGATAATATTAGGAAAGTTTATGACTCCTATGATATTGATATGATTGCACCAGGATATGGTAAGATATTTCAAGGAAAAGACTTAGTAAAACAACAATTTGAATTATTAGATGATATACTAAATGACTTAGATGTATCAAATACTGAAGCAAAATATGTGCCAAGAAATTATATGAGGTAAAAATGACAAAGAGTAAGCTACCAAGAGAAATATTAAAAAATATATTCTGGTTAGGCGATTGTTTGGAACAAAGATACCAAGGAAAGATTTATCATTCCTACAACTCATCCTATCTAATTGTTGGGGAGCATTCTGCTCTACTTGTTGAGACAGGGCACCCAAAAGATTTCAACGAGTTGCATGACCAAATTCAGGGTATTTTATCGGAAAAAGATATTCCTCTGAAATATATATTTATCACTCATCAAGAAACACCACATTCTGGAGGTGTGGGACGTTTTCTCAATCTATACCCTGATGTAGAGATACATGGTGATGTGAATGATTATCATATGGCTTTCCCAAATTTTAGTAAAAATTTTATTGCAATGGAAGTTGGTGATAGCATTGATCTTGGTGGTATGGAATTTATTGCTGCAGAACCAGTGGTAAGAGATATGAGAACTTCTCTTTGGGGTTATGTAGCTCCTTATAACCTGCTATTTCCAGGTGATGGTTTTGCTTACAGTCATTACCATTGGGATGGGCATTGTGGTATGGTAGCAGAAGAGGCAGATACCCTTGATCTATTTGATGTTTCAGCAGTTTTTGCTGAGCTCGCATTATTTTGGACAAATTTTGTAGATATGGAAATTTATACTAATAAGCTCAAAGAGCTTGTTAAAGAATTAGATATAAAGTACATAGCGCCTACACATGGACTTCCAATATTGGACATTAATGAGACAATGCCAAAAGTGATAGAGGGTTTACAAGCCCCATATCATAAGCTCGCCAGTTAGATTGAAAAACTAATTTTTTTCTGGATAAGGGACGTTCTTTCCAGAATATCTTCTGACACGAATGTTAGCTTGTTCTGCATGTCCGGCAAATCCTTCAAGCATACAGAGTCTGGAGCAGATTTCACCAATTTTTGCTGACGTTTCTTTATTCTCTATTCTCTGGTAAGTACACGTTTTTATAAACTTTCCAACCCATAGCCCACCTGTATATCTACTAGCTTTTTTTGTTGGCAAAGTATGATTTGTACCGATTATCTTATCTCCATATGCAACATTAGTTTCATGTCCTAAAAATAGGGATCCAAAGTTTTGAAGATTATCCAGAAAAAAAGAAGGATCTTTTGTCATAACTTGAACATGTTCATATGCCAGTATGTTTGCCTCTTTGAGCATATCTTCTTTATCTTTACATAAAATAATTTCACCAAAATTATCCCATGAACCTCTAGTTATACTTGCTGTTGGCAATATTGATAACAATCTCTCAACTTCATCAAGTGTTTCTCTCGCAACCCTCTCTGAGTCTGTAATTAGTACGGCAGGAGATGTTGGACCATGTTCTGCTTGACCAAGTAAATCTGTAGCACAAATTT
>JAYPSX010000091.1:0-5636 GCA_038133315.1 Hyphomicrobiales bacterium | reverse complement strand
ATACGATTGGGAATGATAAATATTTAATAAATGGACAAAAGGTTTTTACATCAGGCATGGATGTTAGTGATTATTGCCTTGTTGTTTTGAGAACTTCTAAAGAAGATATGAAACAGAAAGGTATCACAACCTTTATGGTAGATACCAAGAAAAAAGGCATCGAAGTTAAGAAGATAGAAACATTAGGCCATAGATCAATTGGAACAACGCAAGTTTTCTATAATGACGTAGAAGTTTCCAAAGATGATATTATTGGCGAAATTGGTGGTGGATGGAAAATCTGTGACTCATGTCTATGGTATGAACGTTTATCATTGTCTGCTGCTAGAACTGGTGCAGCAACAGCTTGTTTTGACTTAGCTTTGGAATATGCGAAGAACCGAGAACAATTCGACAGACCTATTGGAAAATTTCAAGCAATATCCCACAAACTAGCTGATATGAAAGTGATGTTAGAAGTATCGAGATTATTGTTTTATAAATTTGCAACCTCAATTAATGAACAAAAAGCTAGTAGGCATGAGGCAGCTATATTGAAGTTGTATACAAGCGAGGCATACACAAAAATCACAGAACACGCTATGCAAATATATGGCGGTTATGGTTTTTGTATGGAATACCCTATTCAAAGGTTCTTTAGAGATGCAAGACTTTCTGTTATAGGTGCTGGCACTTCAGAAATTCAAAGAAATATAATCGCAAAAAGTTTAGGTCTCTAATGAGTCATCCATTAAATGGTGTTAGAATCATTGAACTTGGACAGATTATTGCTGGAACCTATGGTGGACAGGTTTTGTCAGATCTTGGTGCTGAGGTAATTAAAGTTGAAACACCAAATGGTGACTTGGGAAGAATACCATCGGTAGCACCGATTAATGGCGAAAGTGGTTTATTCCTTACATTTAATCGAAATAAAAAAAGTATAGTAATCGATCTTAAAACCGAAGAAGGATTAGAGCTTTTCTATGAATTGGTTAAGAAAGCTGACGTGGTAATAGATAACTTTAGACCAGGAGTGCTAGATAGATTAAAAATTAATTATGAAATTCTCAGTAAAATAAACAATAAATTGATACAATGTTCAGTTACTGGATATGGAGAAAGCGGAGAATACGCTAATCTTCCAGCTCTTGATATAATAATTCAATCCATAACTGGTTATATGGCAATTACTGGAGAACCAAATAGACCTCCGGTAAGAACAGGCATACCACTTGCAGATCTCTCAGGAGGAATATTCTCATCCCAAGCAATTATGGCAGCTTTATATAAAAGAGAAAAAACTGGGAAGGGGTCTTCAATCAATTTATCAATGTTTGATGGTATGTTGAGTTTATTAACCTATTTGGGAACGGTTTGGCTTACAAAAGGTGAGTTACCTATACCTCCAGGTTCTTCTCACATGTACTCCGTACCTTGGCAAGCCTTTAAAGTGAGAGATGGATATGTTGTTATTGCTACAAGACAAGAAGTTTTTTGGGAAAGAATGTGTGATGCAATGAACATTCAAGATATTAAAGTTGATGAAAGATTTGCTACAAATCCAAAGAGAGTAGAAAATAGAGATGTCTTGGTTCCACTTTTAGAAGGAGTATTTTTAAAGAAGACTGTGAAAGATTGGATTGAGATATTCAGAGAGTCTGAAGTTCCTTGTGCTCCTGTTAATAATCTTGATGGTGCCTTTAGTGAACCACCTGTATTTGAGAGGGATATGATAGTGAAATATGAACATCCAACAGCAGGTGAAATTAAGTTACCAGGCAATCCTATGAAGTTTAGCGACGTTTTGGAAACAATTTCAAAACCAGCCCCAACACTTGGACAACATACCGAAGAAGTGTTATCTTCATTATTGGGAATGGATAATGAGCGTATAAAAGAATTAAAGAGTAAGAATATAATTAAATAAATAAGGAGTCTGATTATGGTTGGTTTGTATTGGGAAGATTGGGAAATTGGTAAAGAATATGTTTCAGCAAGTAGAACAATTACTGAAGCAGATATTGTGCATTTTGCTGGAATTTCAGGAGATTATAATCCTCTTCATATTGATGAAGAATATTGTAAAAAAACGATATTTGGCACAAGGATAGCGCACGGACCATTAGTCTATTCAATAGCAGCAGGGCTATTATTTCAATTACACCTATACGATGATACCTTAATTGCATTTTTGGGTTTTGATAGTCTTAAATTTACTAAACATGTGATTGCAGGAGATACAATTACTGCAAAGATATCTGTGCTAGAGAAAAGAGAAACATCAAAACCAGATAGAGGTGTTATGAAAAGAAGTCTCAAAGTTTACAATCAAAACAATGAAATGGTTCAAGATGCTGTGCAGGCATTTCTCTTAAAAAGAAAACCATAATAGGGAAGGTGAGTAATATGAACAACTATCCACAAAAAGAAAAAGCATTAGGTGGTAAAATAGAGATCATTTGGGATCAAGAAATTGTGATGTCGGATGGTGTCATAATGCGTTGTGATATTTTTAAACCCAATGATGATAAAAAATATCCAGTTATTATGACTTATGGTCCTTATGGAAAATGGTTGCATTTTGATCAGATATACTCAGAACAATGGGAAAGAATGTGCGAAGATCATCCGGATGTACCTGCTGGATCGACTAATGTGTATCAGAATTGGGAAGTTGTTGATCCTGAAAAATGGGCAACAGATGGTTATGTTGTGATCAGGGTAGACTCGCGTGGAGCAGGTAGATCAGAAGGCGTAATGGACTTGTGGTCGCGAAGAGAAGCTGAGGATTTTGCTGAATGTATTGAGTGGGCAGCTCAACTTGAATACTCAACAGGCAAAGTAGGTATCAATGGAATATCATATTATGGAATGAACCAGTGGCAAGTTGCATCACTGCAACCAAAACATCTCACAGCTATGTGCGTATGGGAAGGCGCTGCCGATTATTATAGAGAATTAGGGCATCATGGAGGTATCTATTGTTCATTTACCGAGGCATGGTTCGAAAAACAAGTTCTTACTGTTCAAAATGGTAAGGGTGAAAATGGATTAATGGGTAATATTAAAGGTGATTGGGTTGCTGGACCTAAAACACTTACTGAAGAAGAGCTGAAAGCAAACAGAAATGATTTTCCTAAACAACAGCTTGAAAATAAATTAGCCACAGATGAATTCTGGACTTCAAGAATGCCAGATTTTTCTAAAATTAATGTACCATTATTATCATCTGCTAACTGGGGTGGTCAGGGTTTGCACTCGCGTGGTAACTTTGATGGCTTTACTAGATCTGCTACAAAGGATAAATGGTTAGAAGTGCATGGTATAGAGCATTGGACTGAGTTCTATACAGATTATGGTGTCAAAATACAAAAACAGTTTTTTGATTATTATCTCAAGGATATTCAAAATGGCTGGAATGATAGACCAAGGGTAAATTTATTAACACGTTATCCAAATGAAGTTTTCAAAGAGAATTATTATTCTTCTTGGCCTCTTGAAAATACTGATTGGAAGAAGGCTTATCTTGATGCATCAAATCAGTCTTTGAATATTCAAAATGGATCTGAGTCAAAAATTTCATATAAAGGATTTTCAGAAGGAATTACATTTCTTGCACCACCTGTTGAAAGTGAAACGCAAATTACAGGACCAATATCATTAAAGCTCTATATTTCCTCTGATACTATTGATGCAGATATTTTTGCTGTACTAAGGGTATTTGATGAGGAATTAAAAGAGGTAACTTTCCAAGGCGCAATTGATCCACATACACCTGTATCTCAAGGTTGGTTAAGAGCTTCTCACAGAAAATTAGACCCAGAATTATCCAAAGAATACCAACCATATCATAGCCATGACGAGATACAACCGTTAGTGGAGGGTGAAATTTATGAATTGGATATTGAAATATGGGCAACATCAATTGTTATGCCAAAAAATTACCGATTAGCTTTATCAATAAGGGGTAAGGATTATGCATGGCCAGGTGGGGAGGTTAAAGGACTTGGTAACCTAGATGCTGTATTTACAGGAGTAGGTCCATTTAAACATGGAAACGAAAAAGATAGACCAGAAGCAATATTTAACGGAAATATAACACTATATACAGGTGGTAAATTTGAGTCTTATATGCTTCTGCCCTATATTAAATAATTAAACTATTTAGCTTTTTTACCTTCTTCAGTTTCGGGTTCCCATATTTTTTCATGAGAATTATGGGTCTCTTCATCCCAGATATGTTGCGTACCTTCACCAAGAAACACAACAAAGGCTTCTGCTCCATCAGGGTATTCATAAGGACCATGTAATTTATCCCAACCAAAGATATAATCACCAGGCCTCAAATCCTTGCCATCAACACACATTCTGCCTTTTAGGACAAGGATAGAATGCCAGCTCTTATGTGAATGAGCTGGTTCAACATAACCCGGAGGAAATTTGACTTTCATATCAATACGCCCCATTTTTTTATCATGAGCAAAGATTTTAGCTTTTACACCCTTTGGTAAGGTGAGTAATTCATTCGCCACATCTTCTTCCCATTCAATTTCAGAGTCATGTATTGCTAAAAATTCATGGTCATAACCATCATTAAATTTATCAGTCATATAAACCTCTTTTTATTTATTTTTTACAGTTAGTTACAGAAGCATATTAATATATTACCTGCATTCTTCCTCAGTCATATGCATCAATCTTAGAGCATTACCACCACAAATTAAGTCGCGGTTTGTATTACTTAAACCAGGAACTTGATAAACATGTTCTACAGGATCATATTCACCCATATCAAATGGGTAGTCCGTTCCAATAAGTACATGATCAGGACCAAATCTGTTAATTAAATATTGAAGTTGTTCTACTGTGAATACGAGTGAGTCAGGGTAGAATTTTTCAAGGTAATAGCTTGGTGGCATAGATATGTTTTCTCTGCAATCAGGTCTTGCGCCATAAGCATGATCCATTCTACCTGCATATGCAGCAGCAAAAGCTCCACCATGCGAAAGAACAAATTTTAGATTTGGGAATCTTTCTAAAACACCACCGAATATTAAGTAGTGCATTGCAACGGTTGTGTCTAACGGATTTCCAATAACATTTGTTAGATAATGATTTGAGAATCTATCACTTGCGAAAGATGTAGGGTGGATGAAAATTGGAATATCATAATGTTGACATCTATCCCAAAATGGATCCAATCTTCTAACGTCTAGTTCTTCAGCGCCCATTTTTGCAGCTATTTCAACACCTTTGAAATTAAGATCATTCATAATGCGATCTAGTTCTTTTATTGCATTATCGGCGTCTTGTAGTGGAACAGCTCCTAAACCAACTAATCTTTTTGGATGTTCTGAACATTTTTTTGCAATTTCATTATTGATGATTTCAGATACTTCAGCTCCCAGAGTTGGATCGACAGGCGGGTATAATTGCGGTGGCCATGGAGATACAGCCATAACATCTACTTGCATTCTGTCCATTTCAGCAATTCTTTCGTCAATGCCAAAAAGACAGCCTTTCCTATCTACATTTTGCTTTGCGTTTATTTCACGTGTCTTTTCAGGTGCATATTTAAATCCAGCATGGCCATCAGCTGGAAGGTGTTTTGCTACCAAATCAGCAGCTTCTTGAACGCCCATATGACCATGGAT
>JAYPSX010000090.1:0-5641 GCA_038133315.1 Hyphomicrobiales bacterium | reverse complement strand
ATATGCACATACCTTTCATCAACTGACAATCCGATTTTATCATCTAATTTTACAGCTGTTTTTCCTGGAACCGTTATTTTTACTTGCGTGTCTGAATTAATTGCCTTCAACTCAATTCTTGAATTCTCACCTGTATAATCTATTTGATTTACTATGTAAGAATTATTCTCTGTTGGATTAACAATTTGAAATGCCTGATCCCTTATTAATATTTTTGCTTGTTTCCCGCTAATATTATCTGGTATTTCAAAGAAGCCAAATGGAGTTTCAACTTTTTTATTTTTAATAACAGATTGATAGGTGTTCACATTAGAGAATGTGCTTACAGTATAATCATTAATTGGTTGAAATATCATCTCATCATTAGTACCAATTTGATTTATTTTTCCATTTCTCATCAATGCTATTCTATCACCAATAAGCATGGCCTCTTCGGGGTCATGAGTAACAAGTATTATTGCAGATTGGCTATTTCTTAATAAGGTGATCGTTTCTTCACGAATATATTCCCTTAAAGACCTATCAAGACCTGAAAAAGGCTCATCCATAAGTAAAATAAGTGGTTCGGGTGCGATAGCCCTTGCCAATGCAACCCTTTGTTGTTCGCCTCCTGAAAGTTCATGTGGATATTTTTTGAGATGATCTTGAATATCTAAGTCTCTAATTAATTTGTCAATTTTGGATGTTTTTTGCTCTTTCTGTAAAGAGCCAATACCATATGCAATATTTTCATAAACAGTCATATGTGGAAATAGAGCATAATCTTGAAAGATCATACTAACTGGACGATTTTCAGGTAATACACTATTTTTTGCAGATGATATAATTTCTTCATTTATGTATATTTGACCAGAATCTTCCCTCTCAAGTCCACATATTAATCTTAGAAAAGATGTTTTTCCGCAACCAGAGTCTCCTAATAGACATAAGACTTCCCCTGGAAAGAGACTAAGTGATATATTTGATACAATTTCTTTTCCAGAATTAGTCCAATTTAAATTTTCCACTCTTAGTCTTGGAGCACACAAATAATTTACTATTTTCTTCATTACTAATTTATATTTTTTTCATTTTACTTCCAATGAACTCAGGAGACCTTCTCTCTTAAGCTCACTTAAATTAGGTAATTCATTTATATCAGAAAGATTAAAATCCAATAGGAATTTTTTAGTAGTCCTATAAAGTATTGGTCTTCCAGGAATATCTTTTTTACCTGCTATTTCAATCCAATTATAATCAAGTAAGATATCAAGGGATCCTTTTGATGATGATATACCACGAATCTCTTCAATTTCAGACCTTGTTGTTGGCTGATGATAAGCAATAATGGCAAGAGTTTCTTTAGCGGCACGAGATAAGTCACGAGTTTCTTGATACTCATCTGATAGAGCCTCTTTTAACTTTGGTGATGTTTTAAAAAGGCAGTAGTTTTCATTATATTCAAATATTACACCTCTTGTTTTATAATCCTCTTTTAAATGAGATAGAATATTAATTAGATATGATTTGTCGTTTTTTGATATTTTTGTAATAAGATAATCTAAATGTATTGGATCTCTACTAGCAAATACAATTGCCTCAACTATGTTTTTATCATCAAATTCATTCAATGATGTTTCATTTACTAATTTAATGTTTGGTTTGATACCAAGTCTATTTAAGAAACTTTTTTTCATTTTCCATTAAATCAATCTTTGTCAATTTTTTTAATATAGATATCACCAAATCCTATATCCTGTTTAGTGAGAATCTTTCTTTCATTAACCATATTAAGAATTACACTAAATGTGCTTGCCATTTTACTTCGTTTGTTGGATGTTTCTGTATCATTTTTTAATATATTAATAAAATTTACCCAACTTGAAAGTTTTGAATACATTCTTGATACAAGATCTCTTGCAGCGTCCATTGATATAAAGTCTAATTTAAAAATTGTAATATTTTGGGGAATAAAAGCTTCTTGTTTTTCAATATAGGATTTAATTAGATCGTATAGTGATGAGTGATAAATGAGTTTAGTTATCTCATCAAATTCCTCAGGTATGCCACGGAGGTAGGTATCACGATTAATTAATGGTCGACTAAATAATATATCACTGACATTTTTCATTGCATCAAGCCTCCTCATTCGATGTGATAGCTGACTTGCCATTTCCTCTGCAGTAATTTCCTCTTCAATGTCGGTATCATCATCAGGAAGTAATAATTTGCTTTTTAAATAAGTAAGCCAAGATGCCATTACCAAATAATCAGCAGCAATATCAATTTTTAATTCAACTTGAGTATTTATATAATCTATATATTGTTTTGAAAGTTCAAAAACAGATATTTCTTTTAGATCAACTTTTTGTTTTCTCGCAAGATTAAGAAGTAAATCTATTGGACCTTCAAATCCAGAGATGTCAATTATTAAATTGTTTTTTGTATCCGCTTCTACTGAATATATTAATTGATTCATTTTTAAATAAAGGTTTCGCTATGTAATTCTAGTATAGAACAGTATTCCTTGAGAACATTATCAATAGTTAGAAAATCCTCACCTTTTTTTAAGCGTCGAAAATCATCGAACTTAAAATCAAGAGAAGATTTATTTAAATTTGGTAAATCATTTGAAAAATCACAATATATTTGATTGTCACCGGAACAATCCAACACCAAATCACAGCCAGCATCTAAAGACGCGGTAACCTTTGCCTCACGTTTCCCAGATAACGCATTCATATTAATATCATCAGTTATAAGGATACCTTCAAAACCAATGCTTTCTCTTATAAAGTTAATTGTCTCTTGTGATATTGTTGCTGGTTTGATATCTATTGCGCTATAAATAATATGCGCTGTCATCGCCATTGGAAGATAATTTAAAACTTTGAAAGAACTAAAATCATCAGATGACAATTCTTTTAGAGAAGCTTTGACTGTTGGGAGTTTGTAATGACTGTCATCCAGAGCTCTTCCGTGACCCGGTATATGTTTAATAACAGGAATAATATTTTCATGACGAAACCCTCTAATCATTTGAGTGGCTAATGCTGAAACAGTTGATGAATTCTCCGAGAACAATCTATTCACTAAAAAATTACTTGTGTATTCCTTTCTTATATCAACACATGGGGAACAATTTATATCTATACCTGTTAACTTTAGATCGTAAGAAATCAACCTACCCATAAGATAAGAAAAATCAAGCGCAATTTCTGATGCTTTATTATATAAATCACCAATATTTTTGAAGTTTGGATAGGCTCTCCATTCTGGAGCTGATAGTCTTTGAACGCTACCACCCTCTTGATCTACAAGTATAAATAGATCATTGCGTATTTCAGTTTTGAGTGTTGAAATAAGCTCTTTTAACTGTGTTTTGTTTTGTATATTTCTTGAAAATAAAATTATACCAAATGGATTTATCTTTTGTAAGATTTCTATTTCATTTTTTTCTAGCGAATGAGATGAAATGCTAAGAACAAGTGGTTTAATATTCATAATATTATTCTAGTTCAACCACTATACAGCCTGGCAACCCCTCATCCCTTAACGATGAACAAAGTTTTTTTGCAGTTGATCTATCATCGAAAGGGCCTATCCTTAATTTATACCAAATACCCATGCTACCTAAATCGTCTTGTTTAATTAGATTTTTGTGAGATTGATTAGATCTGTTAAGCACGCTTGAATATTGAGTTAATAATGTCTCGTAAATATTTGTAGCTTCTAATCTTGTTTCTACGGATGATACTTGAACACCATAATAAACCTTTTTAAATTCTACTATATCATATGCAGTAGCGGTAACAAACTCATCAATTATATCTGATTTAGTAATTGGTTCGATCAATTTAGTTGGTTTTGATATTGGATAAATAAAGTCTTCTTCTATGACATCAGATTCAGTATTAACTTCAGAGATTTCTGCTTCATTATTTTCTGATTCAACTGGAGCCATTCCTAATACAATATCTTCATTTGGCTCATTATATTCAAATATTTCACTATCTCTTAGTAATTGCTCGAGATCGATTGACTCATTAGGATTTAGAGATGCATTATCAGTTACTATTAATGGATCACCTACATTAACAATAGTTGAGGTATTTGCTTCAACTGGAAGATCCCCTGAAACTTGCTCAAAATAAAAATTCTTTGATATATTCTCATCAATGATAGAATAATCATTATCCAAATAGATTGCTTTTACTAATATTGGCTGTTTCTCATAAATTCCATATGTCTGCACTGACGGAGTTGCTGGGTCTAACAATTCCAGAGCTTCCATAATAAATTTATTTTCTTCATCATACTCAATAATATTTTCATTATAGTCGAAAAAAAGAGATTCTTCTGCCCTATCAAGCTCAGATCCATCTATATAAGATTCATCTACCATTGCGTATTCTGTATCAACTTCGGATTCTGGATATACCATTTTGGTATAAATATTTAAATCATCTTCAGTTTCTTTTTTGTTTGATTCTGGATAAGTTTTAAAAGGGTATAAGTTATCTTTATAGACGTAATAGATACCATCATCATATGTGATAAAAATAAAAAAGGTTATAAATATTGACGATAAAATAAGCAAAAGCATTAGTCTGAATTTATTTATCTTTATTTTCATATAACCCAACATAAAATTACATACTTTCTGGACAAGTGACGCCAAGAATGTCCATTCCACTTTTAATTATACCGGCAACACAATATATAAGACATAAACGTTGTTGAGTTAATTCTTGATTTTCAATTATAAATCTCTTTTCTGAGTTGTCATTGCCATAGTTCCATAGAGAGTGAAATTCTGACGCTAATTCATGTAAATAATAGGCTATTTTATGTATATCATTTGTATCAAGTGCATTCCTGATCACCATTGGGTAATAACACATATTTTTGATTATATTTATCTCATTAGTATCATTAAGCAGATTAAAGTTAGAATCGAAATGTGATATAACATCATGAAATTTCTTATCATTTGCCTCATTCCAATTTCTAAATACAGAATGGATTCTTGCATGAGCATATTGCACATAAAAAACAGGGTTTTCTTTCGATTTATCACACACCTTAACAAAATCAAAATCTAATGGAGCATCTGCCTTTCTAAACAACATCATAAACCTGATTGGATCAGGACCAACCTCATCTACAACTTCATCTATTGTGATATAGTCATTATTTCTTTTTGACATCTTTACCGGTTTATTATCCCTAAACAACTTAACCAACTGACAGAGTATAATCTCTACAGTTGAAGTATTAGCTGTTAAAGCATTAACAGCTCCTCTTAAGCGAGCCACATATCCTGCGTGGTCTGCTCCCCAAATATTTATTAACTTTGCAAAACCTCTTTTAATTTTGTTGTTGTGATAGGCAATGTCTGAAGCAAAATATGTATGAGTTCCATCAGCCTTTGATATCGCCCTATCAATATCATCACCGAAATCCGTTGATTTAAAAAGCTCTTGTTCTCTATTCACAATATCAACATTTTCTTGGTTTATTGGCTGATCCAATTTACCCCAATACACAAAACCTTTTTGTTTTAATATTTCTATTGCATCTGGAATTTCACCTGAGTCTAAAAGAGATTTTTCAGAATAAAATAAATCATGCTTAATATTGATTTTCTGCAAATCGTTTT
>JAYPSX010000089.1:0-5682 GCA_038133315.1 Hyphomicrobiales bacterium | reverse complement strand
TGCTGGAAGCTTCAAAAAAGGGTATTCAATCGCCACGGATATAGCTGATATTCTAGTCCAGACCTTAGATATTCCATTCAGAGAAACCCATAAAATAGTTGGGGAGATTGTGGCATATGCTGAAAATAAGAAATTATCATTGGATGAACTAACACTAAAAGATTTTCAACAAATAGATGATAGAATAACAAATGATATAGTAAATAAAATTTCATTTGATGCTATTATTCATAATAAAACATCTTTTGGAGGTACAGCGCCAAAAAATGTAAAAAAAGAAGCTGAAAAATGGCTCAAACAACTAAAGAAATAAAATGCAGAAAAAAATATTTATTAAAAAAATTTTGACAGTCATCTTGCTTTCTCTAATTGTTACATCATGTGGAGTTAAGGGTGATATTGATTTAGATCAAGAGCAAAATATATATAAAAATACAATATTTGATAAATTGATATAATAATAATCACTTTTTATGGGATACAAAAACTCATATGAACCCAATAAGATATAAAAATAATAATTTATTTATAGAGAATCTGAGCGTTGAAGACTTAGCAAAAGAAAATAAAACTCCTTTTTATTGCTATTCAGATCAATTTATTAATAGTCAGTACGATAGCTTAACTTCAGCATTTGATATGGATATTAGAGTATTTTACTCTATGAAAGCTAATTCGAATGCATCAATATTAAAACTCTTACTAAATAAGGGGTCAGGGATTGATGTAGTATCTGGTGGTGAAATTGAGAGAGCAATTGCTGCAGGCGCATCAGGAAAAGATATTATTTATGCCGGGGTAGGTAAAACTGATGAGGAACTGCGATATGCAATCCAATCAAATATACACTGTATTAACGTAGAGTCTCAATCTGAACTAGAGAGAATAAATCATATTTGCGATGAATTAAAAACCAAGCAAGATATAGCAATCAGAGTTAACCCTGATGTTGACGCAAAAACACATGTCAAAATTACAACAGGTAAAGCTGAAAACAAATTTGGAATAGAATTTGATTATACGAATAGTATTTATGATATTGCAGCAAATCTTCCTAACATCAATATTGCAGGGGTTTCTGTCCATATTGGTAGTCAAATAACAAGTCTTAAACCCTTCAAAAAAGCATATACAATCATTTATGACTTAATTAATAATCTAAAAAATTTAGGGCATAATATCAAACATGTCGACCTTGGTGGAGGCTTAGGTGTTCCCTATAGTGAGGATGAAAGTATCCCAACATTTACAGAATATGCCAATCTAATTCAAAGTATTTTTGGGAATACTAATCTTAAGGTTTATATTGAACCTGGAAGGCTCCTGCTAGCAAATAGTGGGCTACTAATCACAAAAGTTATAGATGTAAAAACGACCAGCCAGAAAACTTTTGTAATAGTTGATGCTGCAATGAATGATTTTATCAGACCAACGCTCTACAATTCCTACCATGAAATTCTACCTATCAAAAATAATCTTGGTACATCTAATAAATTGTACGATATTGTCGGACCAATATGCGAAACTGGTGATTATTTTGCAAAAAATAGAAGAATGAATTCTGTAAAACCAGGTAGTCTAATAGCCATAAAATCTGTTGGAGCATATGGATCAGTTTTGTCATCAAACTACAATTCAAGACCTCAAATCGCAGAATTGCTTGTCAAAGACAATGAATATGCAATTGTAAGAGATAGAATAGAAGTTAAGGATCTACTCAAACAAGAAAAAATTGCACATTGGCTATAAATTAGGGATATGTTTTCATGACAAACAATATCCTCTCTTTAGAAAAAGTTCACCACAGATATAGTATCACAAGAGATATATTTAATGATATTTCAGTGACATTTGAAGAAGGTGGTTTTTATTTTATTACTGGTTCATCTGGCGCTGGTAAAACAACTTTATTAAAACTCTTATCCTCAACTCTTAGGCCTACTGGTGGAAGCGTCTTTTTTCTCGGAAAAAACATAAATAATATCCCACAGAATAAAATTTATGAGGTCAAAAGACAAATAGGGTTCATTTTCCAAGATTTTAGGTTATTACCACATTTAACTACATATGAGAATGTAGCCTTGCCATTGAGGGTACAAAATAAACGTGAGAAAAATTATAAAAGTGATGTCATCGAATTGCTGAGCTGGGTAAATCTTGAGCATTGCGTTCATAGTTATCCGAGTACTTTATCTGGAGGCGAACAGCAAAGAGCAGCAATTGCAAGAGCTGTCATTTCATCTCCTAAGCTAATACTTGCAGATGAACCAACAGGCAATGTAGATAACTATAATTCTGAAAAGATAATGAGACTATTCTCAGAAATGAATAAAATGGGTACAACGATTATTGTAGCTACACACGACCAAAACCTCTTATCAAAAGCAAGAGTAAATAATACGATTATTGAAATACATAACAATAATATTAAAACAATATAAGAATTATGAATATTCTAAACACAGTACTAAAATCATCTGAAAAGAAGAGCATAAGACAGCTTGCGCCGAAACCATCAGCAATAATCCCCGATAATACACTTCACAGAAGATATTTGTTTATAATGATCACCCTATTATGTTACTTAAAATCAATTTTATTGACTTCATTTATATTAATAATTGGTAGTCCAGAGTTTTCTCAACTATCAATTAACTTAGTACAAATTGGCTTGCTTTCTTGGGTTTTTATTGCAAGTTTAATCTTACTAATTATTGCATTCATAATAATATACGGCACACATACTTCAATTATTTATAATAATAATACAATTAACCTACTCATTCATCTGGGAGCATCAAATAGTTTCATAATAAAAAGAATAGTCTTTTCGTTCCTGAAAATAGGTCTTCTTTCTGGAATTATTGGTTCAGTTCTGGGTTTTGTGACTTTTTTTATTATGGATCCATTTTTATTACAAATTAGTAGATTGATAAATAATGAATCTCAAATGGTTGTAATTACTAATACCTCAACCTCCTTCGAATATATTATACTTTTTTCACTCCCAATACTTTCAATGTGCGCATGTACATTATCTTCCTATCTGACAGTTAGAAAATTAATCCAGAAATATAATTAATTGGCTATATTTTATGTCCTTTAAGAAAATATTTCAAAAGCTCAAAAAAATTTTGATGTTTTGTTGTGTAATAGTAATTTTGTTTGATATGTATGACTCTTATACATTCATCAACAAACAACCAAATAAAATTAATTCCTATAGGAATATTGATGCAATAATTGTTTTCACTGGTGGGGAAAATAGAGTCCAATCTGGAATAGATCTTCTCTCTAATAATATTGGCAAAAAACTCTTTATATCTGGAGTAAACCCAGACACAAATATTTTTGACATTTCTGAGCAGACACTTTCTGATATGGATTTACTCAATTGCTGTATAGATTTAGGGAAAAAAGCTGATAACACGATGGAAAATGCATTAGAGTCAATTGATTGGATCAAAAATAATAAGTATAAAAATATAGTAATTGTTACTTCAAATTATCATATGAAAAGAAGCTTATTCATCTTAAGGAATTTTGATAGAACTATAAATTTTATTCCACATAATGTTCAGAGCAAATTTCTGCAAAATAAAAACATTACTATTTATAGGAAGTTGAAAACAATTATAAGCGAATATGTTAAACTCACATATACTAGAATATATTTCTTAGTAGAAAAAAGAATAGATTAGATATGCTAATTAGATCACTATTATACTACCTTCTATTTTCAATAAATCTTTTAATATTTAGTTTAGTATTTCTTCCATTATTTCTTTTACCACAATCAATTGGATTAAAAGTATTGAAGATATGGGCTATAACATCACAAAAAATATTAAATATATTTTGTAAAATTAATTACGAAGTTAGAGGTTATGATAAAATACCACAAGAGAAAGTTCTTATTGCATCTAAACACCAGTCAACTTGGGAAACAATAAATTTCTTACATATAACTGATATCCCTCCAATAATGATCCTCAAAAAAGAACTGCTGTTTATCCCTTTTTTTGGTTTATATGCTCTTAAATTTGGGAATATTGCAATAAATAGAAAAATTGGTGTTTCATCCCTAAAGAGTATGGTGAAAAAAGCTAGAAAAAGTCTAACTAGTGGTCGTAATATTCTAATTTTTCCAGAAGGAACAAGGCGGGCGATTGATGCAGATCCTAATTATAAAAGAGGGATTCTAGCATTATATAAAGATCTTGGAATCCCCTGTGTACCAGTAGCTTTAAATTCAGGATTATCCTGGCCAAAAAATAAAATTATCAAAAATCCGGGAAAGATAATAGTTGAATTCCTTGATCCCATTCCACCTGGATTGAGTGATAAGGAGTTTATGGAAACACTAAGTCAAAAAATTGAAACCCGAAGTAAGGAATTAATAGATTTATAAAACTCCTATTTTCCTTCTTGCTGCAGAATTCTTTTTCTAATATCCCTTGTCTTTGTAAAATATTTTTGTAGTTCTTTTCCGTCCTTTTTCTTTATTGCCTCTCTTAATGAAGATAGATCATCAGAAAATTTATCAAGCATCTCTAATACAGCCTCTTGGTTATTCAAAAAGATATCTCTCCACATTATGGGATCAGATGATGCAATTCTTGTAAAGTCTCTAAAGCCACCTGCTGCATATTTAGTAACTTCTTTTCTTGTTATTTCAGCGAGGTTTGTAGCCGTTCCAACAATGTTATAAGCAATTAAATGGGGAATGTGACTAGTTATTGCAAGAACAAGATCATGATATTCTGGCGACATTTCGTCCACATTCATACCAAGCCTTTCCCAAAAGTTTTTAACTTTTTTTATATCTTGCTTTTTACTCTTTTCATATGGAGTTAAGACACACCATTTGTGATCAAATAACTCTGCAAACCCTGATTCCGGACCAGAAAATTCTGTGCCCGCTATTGGATGAGCTGGAATAAAACTTACCTTATCAGGGATAATATCCTCTAGTTGTTTTATTACTTCAGCCTTAACAGAACCAACATCAGTCAGTATTGTGCCCTCTGATAAATTATCGGAAATTTCTATCATGATTTCTCTATTTGCTCCAACTGGAACACATAAAATAACTAGGTCAGCATCTTTAATTGCATCATTAGCAGAGTTAAAAACTTGATCCATATATCCAAGATCCATAGCTTTTTCTCTTGTCTTTAATGTTTTTGCGTAACCAACCACTTTTTTAGCAATGTTATGTTTTTTTATCCCTCTTGCTATTGAAGATCCGATAAGGCCAATTCCTATTATTGAAACGGTATGAAATAAATTTTTCTTTTTGTTATCCATTGCTTTTTATCTTAAAAAATTCTGCTATTTTATCGAAGGCAACTCTATTATTTTCTTTACTACCAATAGATAACCTCAAATGTTGAGGTAACCCATAATCTGCTACATCTCTCAAATAAACTTTTTTAGATATAAGAAAATCTTTGAGATTTTCATATTCAATATCTGAGATCGAACTAAAATTGAGGAGTATGAAGTTTGCGACACCATCGATTAGATCTATTCCCAGTTCTTTATATTTCTCTACAAGTATCTTTTTTTCTTCAATATTAAATTGAACAGACCTAACAACATGTTCTTGATCAGATAAAGCCGCTGTACCAGCAAGAATAGAAGCAGTAGAAAGATTGAAAGGGCCTCTAATTTTATTTA
>JAYPSX010000088.1:0-5747 GCA_038133315.1 Hyphomicrobiales bacterium | reverse complement strand
TCAGATGGTGATAATTTACATCCAATACAAAAAGCTTTTCAAAATAATCATGCTCTACAATGTGGTTTTTGTACTCCAGGTTTAGTAATGAGTGCTGTTGATCTTTTGCAAAAAAACAAAAATCCATCTGAAGATGAAATAAGGGAGTGGTTTGAAGGGCATATATGTAGATGCACCGGTTACAAAAATATCATCAAAGCAGTACAGGAAGCTATATCATAGAAATATTATAGATAGGATAAAAGATGTATAATTTTAAATTTCACAAAGTTGATAAGATAGAGGACGCCGTTGCAATATTATCCTCATCCGAGGATCCAAAAATACTATCAGGTGGGCATACCTTAATACCAACACTCAAACAAAGATTATCTCAGCCAACTGATATAATTGATATATCCAATATTGATGGCTTGAAATCAATCAAAAAGAATGGTGATATAATTAACATTGGTGCACTGTGCACTCATAGTCAAGTTGCAGCATCTAAGGAAATAGCAAGTGCAATAGGTGGATTAGCTTCAATGGCTTCACAAATAGGGGATCCTCAGGTTAGGCACCGTGGAACGATAGGTGGGTCAATTGCTAATGCTGATCCTGCTGCTGACTATCCCGCAGCTGTTCTTGCATTAAATGCTCAAATTAATACTTCATCAAATTTCTATAATTCAGACGATTTCTTTCTTGATATGTTTGAAACTGCAATAGACTCTGATGAAATTATTACCAGTATTGATTTTAAAATCCCAAAAAAATCTGTTTACAAAAAATTTAGAAATCCTGCATCAGGTTATGCTATGGCTGGAGTATTCATAGCAATATTTGATGATGGGATAAGAGTTGCCATAACGGGTGCATCAACAACAGCTTTCAGATTATATGACCTGGAAAAGAAACTAGAAAATAATTTTAGTGTTGATGTATTGAGGGATTTTAGTGCTGATACTACTAACTACAATAGTGATATTCATGCTTCAGCAAAATACAGAGGTAATCTCGTCAAGGTGTTGTTGGAAGAGGCTATATTAGAGCTATCTTAGAATTAAGAGCCTATACTTCAAAATATACCAAGACCTATAAAACACAAATGAGGGAACTATGCTTTCTGATGATATAGATGTAATTAACATAGCCAATAACTGGAAGAAGAATGGTAAAAAAGTTGCATTAGCAACTGTCATTCAAACCTGGGGTTCCGCTCCAAGAGGAGTTGGCAGCAAATTAGTTATTGATCAAGATGGAAATTTTGAAGGTTCTGTGTCAGGTGGATGTGTAGAAGGGGCTGTTATTAATGAAGCCCTGGAATTGTTTGATGGCGGAAGTCCAAAAGTTCTTGAATTTGGTGTTTCAAATGAGATGGCTTGGGAAGTTGGTTTAGCCTGTGGTGGTATGATAAAAATTTACATAAGTGAATTAAATTAAGTTATGCAAAAATCCAATCTAGAAAAAATATTAGAAAATCAGAGACTAAGAAAATCAGTCGTTTGTCTTACAAATATCGACATAGCAGAAGAAATTATTTTACTAAAAGGAGAGAGTTCCAAAATTGAAGAACTTGACCAAGAGATTTCTCAATGTATAAGGTTTGACACAAGTAAACTTGTTAATGTAAATGGTAATAATTATTTTATTGATGTTTACAATCCTCCGCTAAAGTTAATTATTATCGGTGCGGTTCATATAGCACAATATCTTGTCGAATTTGCTCAAAATCTGAGCTTTGATTGTAAGTTAATAGACCCAAGAGAAGGATTTGCAAATAAAGATCGTTTTCCAAACACAGAAATCCATAACAATTGGCCAGATGAAGTCATGGAGAGTATGGGCATAGATAATAGGACAGCGATTGTTACGCTCACGCATGATCCCAAAATTGATGATGTTGCATTAGATTTTGTTTTAAAAAAGGATTGTTTTTATATTGGTTCACTAGGATCAAAAAAGACACATGCAGCTAGAATTGAGAGAATGTCTGCAAAGTTCTCTAATGAAGACATCCAGAAAATCCATGCTCCAATAGGAATTGATATTGGTGCACGCTCTCCATCAGAGATTGCCCTCTCAATAATTAGCGAAATAATTTTGTCATTAAGAAAATAAAGAATTTGCCATGAAAATCGTAAAAAAAAATAGTGCTGAAACACTCGGCAATATATTGGCGCATTCTATCTTCTTAAAAGTTGGTCGTATAAGAAAAGGGAAAATCATTTCACAAGAAGATATAAATTTAATACTAAAAGATGGTATTGAAAATATATATGTAGGTATATTTGATAATGATGATCTCGATGAAAACTACGCATCAAAAAAAATTGCAGAAGCAATTTGTGTAGACGGGGTTGCTCTATCACCCACATATTCAGGGAAAACCAATATCACATCTAAATATGATGGTTTAATTGAGATAGATGAAGAAAAAGTTTTTGAATTAAACCGACTATCAGGCAACGTCGCGGTTTCAACACTTAATAATCGTGATATTGTTTATGACGGGGATCATCTTCTTAGTATTAAGATTATCTCATATGCAATAAATAAGGCTGATCTTGAGAAAATCATTAACTTTCTCAATACAAATAAGATCATACAATTAAAGCCATTCAAATCACTAAAATTTGGAATAATTTATACTGAAAGTGTTAATGAGAAAAAAAATTTAATTGAAAAAACAAAGAAATCAATCAAATCTCGCGTTAGTGACTATAACTCGACTATCATGGATGAGATTGTAGTTAATCATGATATAGAAGCAATCAGGTCAGCACTTGAAAAACAACTAATGATGGATATCGATTGTGTCCTATTTTTCTTATCTTCATCTGTTGCTGATATCAGTGATATCCTTCCTTCAATTATTCGTGAATTGGGAGGAAAGGTAACATCATATGGAATGCCGCTTGATCCCGGAAACCTTACATTAAGCGGATATATCAATAATCATAAAATTTTGGTAGCAGCTGGCTCAGCCAGGAGTGATGCATTAAATGGTCTAGATTGGCACCTGAACGCACTTCATGCCGGTATTGAAATTGATCAGGATATAATTGACTCCTTAGGTGTAGGGGGGCTTTTAAAAGATATTGACTTTGCTGTTCGTAGAAAAAGAATTTCTAAGAATATAAATACTAAAAAAGCCAATATAGCTGCAATTGTTTTATCAGCTGGTGAATCAAAAAGGATGGGTGAATATAATAAATTATTATTAGAGGTTAATGGAAAAACAATTATTGCAAACTACATAGAAAATATATCAAAATCAAATATATCAGAAATTCTTGTTGTAACCGGTCATCAGTCAGATTTAATTCAGGGTGAATTAGAAAAATATGATGTCAATTTTATCTATAATCCTAATTACAAAGATGGGATGTCAACTTCTTTAAGGGCTGGAATAAATGCTCTGAGCAATAATATAGATGCTGCGATGATATGTTTGCCTGATATGCCATTGATTGGCATTTATGAAATTAACAAACTAATTGATTATTATAACCCAAAAATTGGAAATGAAATTTGTATTGCAACTTCAAATGAGCAAAGAGGAAATCCAGTCCTTTGGGATAAAAAATATTTTAAAGAATTATCGAATATAACAGGTGATAAAGGTGGCAGGCACCTTCTTTCTCAATACGAAGAAAAATCAGTTGAAGTTAACTTGGGTGAAGCTGTGTCATTTGATATCGATACAAAGAGTAGTTTTAATAAATTAAAATAGTAGCTCTAAAATAATAAATTATTATAAAAGAGTGAAAATCTCACAACCATTTTCAGTAATACCGACTGTATGTTCAAATTGAGCAGATAATGACTTGTCCTTTGTTACTATAGTCCATCCATCTGACAACAATTTAATATCTTTTTTCCCAGCATTTATCATTGGTTCAATGGTGAATATCATCCCTTCCTTTAACTCGTAGCCATGACCTTTTTTTCCAAAATGAAGTATATTTGGATGATCATGAAATATCATTCCGATACCGTGCCCACATAAATCTTCAACAACTGAAAAGCCTTTTCCTTCAGCTAGTTCTTGAATAGTTGCTCCAATATCACCAGTGAAAATACCTGGTCTTAATATTTTTATGGCTTCATCCAAGCATTGTTGAGTAATTTCAACCAAAATTTCGGCCTTTCTACTAATATTACCGACCTTAAACATTTTACTTGTATCACCGTACCATCCATCTAATATCAGGGTGACATCAACATTTAAAATATCACCATCCTTCAGCTTCTTATTGCTTGGAATACCGTGGCAAATAACATTATTTAACGAGATACATGAGGATGCAGGGTACCCTCTATAATATAATGTGGCAGGGGTTGCATCATTCTCCAGCGCGAAATTATATATCAAATCATCTATGTATTCAGTTGTTACATCTTCTTTGATAAATTCTTCAATGTACTTGAGACATTTTGCAGCAAGTTGTCCTGCTTTTCTCATTTTTTTGAATGACTCTTTATCATGTAACTTTATGAGTCCGATATTCTTGTTTGGTGCAAGATTTGCTTTGATATATGAGTGCATAATAAATTTATCTGATTTGCTCTGATTTGTATTTGATTACTTAATATTTTTTGTATATTAAAAAATATTTTTATTATACTCAATATAATATATAAACAACTACAAGAGTTATATTTAGTAAGGAATGAATTATGAATGATATCACTGCAGCTATTTTGGTCATTGGTGATGAAATCTTATCAGGTAGAACTAAAGACAAGAACATTGGTTACATTGCAGATTGCCTTACAAATGTTGGTGTATACTTATCTGAAGTTCGTATAGTGCCCGATAAAGAAGAAAAGATAATTCAAGCACTCGATTCCCTAAGAAATGAATATAAATATGTTTTAACAACAGGTGGGATTGGTCCAACACATGATGATATAACAGCTGACTGTGTTGCAAAGGCTTTTGGTGTAGAAATATCTGAGAATAAAGAAGCAATTGATATGCTTCTGGAAAGAATTCCTCTCGAAGATTTAAACGAGTCCAGAAGAAGAATGGCTAGAATACCTCATGGTGCAACCTTAATCGAGAATAGTGTATCAAAAGCACCGGGTTTCAATATTGGTAATGTTTTTGTCATGGCTGGTGTTCCTTCTGTTATGCAGGCAATGTTGGATGTAGTGATCACAAGAATGGAGACAGGTCAAAAGCTTTTAAGCTGTAATATACATACAAATATAAAGGAGGGTGATCTTGCAGAAATTTTGAGAGAAATTCAAAAGGAAACAACTTCTGTGATTATTGGTTCTTATCCATACTATAATGAGAGTGGGTATGGAGCGAATATTGTGTGTAGGGGTAAAAATATAGATGATATTAAATCTGTAGCAACTATAATCAGAGAGAAATTATCAAACATTGGTAATGTTGAAATTGGAGAAATAATTTAGAATGAATTCTGACACTAGTTCAAAATTATTCCCTGTATCATGGGATCAGTTTCATAGAGACTCAAAGGCACTTGCTTGGAGGCTCGCAGATAAAGGAAACTGGTCAGCTATTATCGCCGTAACAAGAGGGGGGTTAGTGCCCGCTGCTATTGTTGCTAGGGAGTTAAATATAAGAGTAATTGAAACAGTATGTCTTAGCTCATACTCAACTGAAAATTTGAGGGGTGAGATCAAAGTTTTAAAAAAGATCAGTGAAAACTTGCTGAAAGATGAAAATATTCAATCTGGTTCTGTTTTGTGTATAGATGACTTGGTCGATACGGGAGCAACTATGGCGG
>JAYPSX010000087.1:0-5813 GCA_038133315.1 Hyphomicrobiales bacterium | reverse complement strand
AACTAGTGAGAATAATGCATTAACTAGTGAGAATAATACATTAACTAGTGAGAATTATAACTTAAATGATCAGATAAATCATTTGAATAATAGTTTAAATGATCTTAACACGCAAATTAAAAGTTATCAAGATCAAATAAGTGTGCTTTCAGAAAATTATGAAATTCTTGAAATTGAAAAAGTTCAGTTAGCTGATCAAGTAAATAGTCTTCAAATTCAATTGTATGAAATTCAATCAAACAGTGCAGAAGATGGAATTTACTTATTTAATAAAATTGAATTATCAGAACCTCCATTTTCAGGTTCAATGTGGGATCTCCCAGATTTGATTAAACCTTCAGATTATACAATTTATTCTTCATCATCATACAAGGGTATTGAAACAAGACTATTTTATGATAATTCAATTCCAGATTTTATTAATTATACGGCACATATTTTTGAAGTAATTTTTGGTGATGGATTAGTATTCGATTTTGAAATAAGAACAGTTTTTTCTCAAGAAGAAGCTTTATCTCTTGAACAAAAATATTCGCCTTTGATTGGACAATTAGGAAAAGAATTGAGAAAAAACATTAAATCAATTGAATTTTTAAAAGGTGAATCAGTTGCATCTGCCCAATATTCCAATGATTTAACTTACGCTAATATTACAATCCATACAGATTGGATGAATAATATTGTTGAAACCAGACCTGATGGAGATAAAACAGAAGAGCTATTTATTCATGAATCCGCTCATTTGTCAATAGATCCATATGTTTATGGAAAGCAGAGCTGGATTAATGCTGTTAATCTTGATGGAAACTTTATCTCAGATTATGCCAAAGAAAACCCAAATTCTGAGGATATAGCCGAAACATTTCAAGCATATATAGCTGTTAAATTCTTTCCAGAAAGAATTTCTAGTAGTATAAGAGATACTATTCTTTCAGTTTGTTTGAATAGATTTAAGTATTTTGACTCTTTAAATTTAGATTTATCTATTTATAAATAGTTAAATTATTCTAAATTTGCATTCTCTGCGAAAGTAGCTCAGTTGGTAGAGCATCACCTTGCCAAGGTGAGGGTCGCGGGTTCGAATCCCGTCTTTCGCTCAACGCTCGAGTGGTGGAATTGGTAGACACGTTGGACTTAAAATCCAATGAGCAGCAATGTTCGTGCGGGTTCAAGTCCCGCCTCGAGTACTTAAGAAAATCGTAACGGGCTTTATAATAGTTTGTTACGGTTTTTTTATTACACATTTGGCAACATATTGGCAACAAAACCAAAAAAATCCACTTGCTAACTATAAAACATACCCCCGGGGTCATTTTTAAAATCAGTTTTCTTTATGGGGAATATGTCTGGTAAATGGTGTATAATCTTTGAGGTGGGGGTGACTAATGATTAATAATCACTCACATCTTTTTGGTATCTACAAAACTCACATCCATCAGTATAATCAGGAGTACTACCTTGATTTAGTGTTTTATGAAGCTCCACTAGTGTGGTTTTATTTAGAAAAATTGAATAGTTTTTATAATATTCTTAACTTAAGAATTAAAAAATAATGAACTATTTTATAATAATAACTTATCTGTTTTTTTGTCATGACTTAATTGGACAGGACTCAGATAAAAATGAAATTCTTAACATCATTGATAAGATAAAATATGGATGGGAAAATGGAGATGGTAAACCATTCAATGAAAACTTCTTAGACTTTAATGGGGCAAAATATTTTGAATCAGGTGGTCAAAACATAGGTCTTAATGATCTAATTTTAAATCATGTTGAACCTGAAAAGGATGCGTTATTTTTTCTTGAATTAAACTATTCTAATATAGATGTATTTATAGAAAATAATTTTGCGTGGGTTACTGCAGATACAGAGGTTAAAGGAAAAGTTAGAAGAAATGATTTAGAGCTTGATAAGACTGGTCATCAAACATATATTTTTAAAAAAATTGATGGAAAATGGAAGGTTATTCATTCGCATAGCTCAAGTAGGGATAGAAGTAATTAAAAATACTTTTCATAGAAACCTATAGTTTAAAACAACAAAATTAACCTATAACCAAATGAGGTGTTACTATTTATTTTTTTATTTTTGTAATGTTATATGAAAAAAATAACAAATAAAATAAAAGCATTTGCAATGGCCTTTGTAGTGTTGTTCTCAACAACTACATATTCCATTAATATGCATTATTGTGATGATTCTTTAGTAGAAACCTCAATAATCCATAAATCCAAAGATTGCAAAATGGAAATGGAAAAATCTTCTACTGAAGAATGTTCTATTAGCAATAAAAATTGTTGTTATGACAAGCAATTATTAATTGAAGGTCTAGATGAGGCTCAATTTACACTTAACAATATTTCTTTTGAGCAAAAAGTACTTATAGATTCATTTGTTTACTCTTATATTAACTATTTTGAAGAGTTAGAAAAAAAAGTGTCTTCGTACGGTGAATACAAACATCCTTTCCTAATAAAGCGCATCTACAAAATTGTAGAGACTTATTTAATATAATTCTTACACTACACTATAAACTTTGTTTTCTTATGGCTTACGTCGTAAGGATAATCTGATTTCACGGTGTTCTTGTAACACTATTGTCTAATATTTTAATTGTCAAAATCAATGCTCAATAAAAGCATCAAATTTTTAATAGAAAATAAAATCATACCTGTTTTAATGATTATCCTTTTTATTGGATGGGGAACAGTGAACGCTCCATTTAACTGGGATACAGGATTTTTACCAAATAATCCAGTTGCTGTAGATGCTATTCCAGATATTGGAGAAAATCAACAAATAGTATATACAAAATGGGAGGGTAGTTCACCTCAGGATATTGAAGACCAAATAACCTATCCATTAACAACGTCATTGCTTGGTATTCCAGGAGTAAAAACTATTCGTAGCTCATCAATGTTTGGCTTTTCAAGTATCTATGTAATTTTTGAAGAAAATGTAGAGTTTTATTGGAGTAGAAGTAGAATATTGGAAAAACTTAACTCATTACCAAGCGGTTTATTACCTGATGGTGTTAATCCTACTTTGGGTCCAGATGCTACAGGATTAGGACAAATATTTTGGTATACATTAGAGGGTCGTGATGAAAACGGAAATGTAACTGGTGGTTGGGATTTACAAGAATTACGAAGTATTCAAGATTACTATGTTAAATATTCACTATCCTCTGCAAGTGGTGTGTCAGAAGTAGCTTCTATTGGTGGTTACGTCCAAGAATATCAAGTAGATGTTAATCCTGAATTAATGCGACAATATAATGTAGATTTAAATCATATTGTTAAAGCGGTTAAGGAAAGTAATAAAGATATTGGTGCACAAACTATTGAAATCAATAATGTAGAATATTTTGTTCGGGGTTTGGGTTATGTAAAGTCAATTTTAGATATAGAGAATACAGTAGTTACTTCAGAAAACTATACAGCTATCAGAATTAAAGACATTGGTAAAGTATCGTTAGGTCCTGAAATACGAAGAGGTCTTTTAGATAAGGAAGGTGCTGAAGTTGTTGGTGGTGTTGTTGTTGCTCGTTATGGTGCAAATCCAATGGAAGTTATTAATAATGTTAAAGATCAAGTTAATGAAATAAGCGCAGGATTACCTTCAAAAGTATTGGAAGATGGAAGAACATCTACAGTGACTATTATCCCTTTTTATGATAGAACGGAATTGATTCAAGAAACTTTAGGCACACTCAATGAAGCGTTAAAGTTAGAAATACTAATTACCATTTTTGTTATCATTATCATGGTATTTAATTTACGCGCATCATTGTTAATTTCTGGCTTATTACCTGTAGCAGTTTTAATGGTGTTTATAGCAATGAAACTCTTTGATGTCGATGCCAATATAGTTGCGCTTTCTGGTATTGCAATTGCTATTGGTACTATGGTAGATGTTGGTGTTATCCTCTCTGAAAACATTATTAGGCATTTAGATGAAAATAGAGAAAAACTGTCTGTAAATAATGTGGTATATAATGCAACAACAGAAGTTTCAGGTGCAATTGTAACTGCTGTAATGACAACTATAATAAGTTTTATTCCTGTATTTACATTGATTGGTGCTGAAGGAAAATTATTTAGACCGTTGGCTTTTACTAAAACATTTGCACTATCAGCTTCTGTAATTGTAGCACTATTTTTAATACCCCCTTTAGCATCTTTTTTATTTAGAAAAAAAACCCTAAAAAGTAATTTTAAATATATTTTAAATGGTTTTCTAATAGTATTAGGTTTAATTAATATAATCTATGGTTATTGGCTCGGATTGGTATTAATTTCTTTTGGAATTACAGCAGTTCAAAATCTTCAAAATAAGTTATCAGATAAACAAGCTAATCTTGTTAATTTAATAATTTCTATAGTCACAACTATTTTCTTATTAGCTGAATATTGGAGACCATTAGGAGTAGATAAAAGTATCTTTTCAAATCTATTTTTTATATTTTTTATTTGCTTCGGTTTATTAATTGTTTTCTCCTTATTCATTAAATATTACACAAAAATTTTAACGTGGTGTTTAGATAATAAACTATTGTTTTTATCTGTACCAACAGTTATTGTAATTTTTGGATTTTTTATAATGAAAAATACAGGAAAAGAGTTTATGCCATCATTAAATGAAGGCTCTTTTCTGTTGATGCCAACTTCAATGCCACATTCTGGCATTGAAGAAAATAAAAGAGTTTTACAACAATTAGATATGGCTGTAGCAAGTATTCCAGAGATAAAAACAGTAGTTGGTAAAGCAGGTCGAACAGAATCAGCTTTAGACCCAGCCCCATTATCAATGTATGAGAATATAATTCAGTATAAACCAGAATATATGCTGAATAAAAATGGAGAACGTCAACGATATAAAGTAAATGATAATGGTTTATTTGAATTGAAAGATGGTCGATTCATTGCAAACCCTAATACTTCAAAAAATGTTATTTTGACTTCAGTCAATAACGATGAGTTAATAGAGGATAATGATGGTGAGTTCTTCCGTAATTGGCGACCAGAAATAAATTCACCAGATGATATTTGGAATGAAATTATAAAAGCTACAAAATTACCAGGTGTGACTTCTGCACCAAAATTACAACCTATTGAAACTAGATTGGTAATGCTTCAAACTGGTATGCGAGCTCCAATGGGAATAAAGGTTAAAGGTCAAGACTTAAAGCAGATTGAAGAATTTGGTATACATTTGGAGGGTATTATAAAACAAGCTGATGGTGTAAAAAAGGAGGCTGTTTTTGCAGACCGTATTATTGGAAAACCTTATTTACTAATCGATATTGATAGAGAAAAAATTGCTCGTTATGGAATATCTGTTAATGATGTACAAAATGTATTAAGAGTTGCTGTAGGCGGTATGGTGTTAACCCAAACCGTCGAAGGCAGAGAGCGATATGGTATACGTGTTCGATACCCAAGAGAATTAAGAGCTAATCCTACCGATTTAAAACAGATTTATATACCAGTTGAAAAAGGTATTCCAGTTCCTTTGGGTGAGCTAGCAACAATAAAATACGAACAAGGACCACAAGTAATTAAAAGTGAAGACACCTTTTTAGTTGGCTATGTATTGTTTGATAAAATGGACGGCTTTGCGGAAGTGAACGTTGTGGAAAATGCACAAACCTTAGTTCAAGAAAAAATTAATAATGGAGAATTAGTAGTACCTAAAGGGATTAATTATCAATTTACAGGAACTTATGAAAACCAGTTAAGAGCAGAAAAATCTCTATCAGTTGTTGTGCCTTTATCATTAGCAATCATTTTCTTAATTCTATATTTTC
>JAYPSX010000086.1:0-5816 GCA_038133315.1 Hyphomicrobiales bacterium | reverse complement strand
TGCTGCAACTGCTGCTGCAACTGCTGCTGGTGCTTCTGCTGATGCTGCAACTGCTTCTGCTGATGCTGCAACTGCTGCTGCAACTGCTGCAACTGATGCTGCAACTTCTGCTGGTTCTACTGCTACTACAAATGCAACTGATCTTGATGCTTTAGCTGCATCTTTAACTGCTTTAGCTGCTGATGTAACTGCTGTTCAAGCTTCGCTTGCTACTGCTGCAACTGCGGATGCAGTAACCGCTTTACAAGCTGAAATTGACGCTATTGAAAAGGATTTAGATGATTTACTAGCTTCTTCTAACATTTACTCTACTGATGTAACTGTTACAAATGCTACTACTTTAAATTCTGCACTAGCTCTTGGAAACAAGATTAATGTTCTTAATGCAACATTAACTATTACTGGTTGGTCAGGAATGGATTATGCTGGTGTGCAAACTTTAGTAGATAGAGTTATTACTGCAACTGGTAATATAGTTTATCGTGCTTATGGTGCAACAGGGACTGAGGTTGTGTTTAACAACTTAGTTTCAGCTGGTGATATTACAGTAAGACAACCAGGTGGATATTCATTCCCTAAACTGGCTAATGCTAAAAAAATAGACTTAGAAAATAACTTTACATCTACTGTAACAAATATTTCTTTCCCAGCTCTTACAACAGCTACCTCAATTGAGACTAGTGATACTGGTACATTTACAGTAAACTTCCCTTCTGCAACAAACGTTGATTTTGGTGCTATGGTAACTGCTCCTAGTAATGTAATTTCAATTACTACTAAGAAAGATGCTACTTTAAACCTAAGTAAGTGGAAATCTACTGACGCTAATGGTAACACTCAGAACGCTACTCTAACTTTAAATGGTCCTGCATCATTTACTAATGGTACTGCTGCTGGAACTTTTGCTTCAACTGGTCTTGCAGGGAATACTTTAGGTGCTGTTGACGGTACACTTTCTTTCACTAACGTTGAAACTGTTGCAGTTCACAACTTTAGAGGAGATATTGAGCTAGAAACTGGTGTAAAAACCTTTACAGGTAATAACATTGTTTCAGTTGGTACTTCAAGTAACCCATTAACTGATGCTGTTTCTCTTGAGACTGTAAATATTACAATGATTAGAGATAATGACCCAGGGAACTTAAGTGATGTAACTACAGCAAATAATAAAAGTGCTACTACTAATAACGGGGATTTATTATTTACTTCAGCTCACGCTAAGTTAACATCTGCTACTATTACAGGTAAAACAGGACATGTTAAATTTACATCTCTACCTGCATTAACAACTGTTGATTTAACAGGTGCTGATGCATTTGATGTTTATGCTTCAGGTAATGCAGCATTAACTTCTTGGACTGATGCTTCAAAAGCTGAAGACAGAATTTTTGATAATAACGATTCTATGACTTCAGTTACCTTATCAGCTACAACTAAGTTAACTGCAACTGCTGATAAAGCTGTGTCTGTAAGTGTTGATGATAATGCTGAAATGACTAGCTTAACTATATCAATGGATGATGTTGAAACATTATCTATAACAGATAACCCAAAATTAGCTACTCTTGCAGCTACTGGCCTTAAAGATAATGGTACTTCTACTTCTGCTAATGCTTCTGTTTATGCTAACGCATTTGTTGCATCATTAGTTAAGAATACATTTGAAACTGCTGCTACAAGAGACGCAACTGGCTGGGCTGTTGGTGGTTCAACAGATGCAGGAACAATAACAACTGATTCTGGTCTTAAGACTTTATCAACTTGGGCTGACGATGCTATAGGTGCTACAACTGGAACTGTAAGTATCTGGTTTGATACTATTACAAAATTAGAGACTCAGTCTGAATATGGTGGTGCATTTACAGATGAAACTGATCAGTTAACTGCTGTTTCTAATCCTCCAACTAAAGCTCAAGCTTCAGCTTCTACTTACACAGGATACTACGCATATGTATATGCTGATAAGTTAGTTCCTGCTGGTGCTTCAACTGGAGTTAGATCAAATGAGTTAGTGACTTATACTTTCGATATTAAAAGAGAAGGTACTGCTCAAACTGATGTAGCCCTTCCTGCTAATGAAGGTCTTCAAGTAGTATTAGGTGGTGCAACATATACTTTTGATGGTGGAGACACATATAATGGTTCTACTGTTACATCTGTTAGCCAATTAGTACAATATCTTGATGCTGCTAATTATTCTGGTGTTGGTGATGTAATTGCTGCACAAGATGGTTATGAAAAAACTCTTGTAAATGTTTCTTATGTAAACTCAACAGGAGGTGCTGCTGTAGAAGGTGTTGTTTCAACTTCAGGACTTCTTTACCTAGATATGGGTACTGATTTAGAAACTCAAACTACAAAATATCTTGTTGCTAATTTAACTGCAGGTGATACTCAATCAGCTGTTGCTGAAGAGATTAGAAGAGTAGTTAATCAAGATTCTGATTTCTCAACAACTACAGTTTCTAGTAACCAGTTCTATATAGTAAGAAATGTTTCAGGTAATTTAGGATCAGATACTTCACCTTTAGCTGTTAACGTTTCAATTACGCCAGTAATTGATGCTTCAGGTGCCTCTTCAACTGTTGGATTAATTCCATCAGGATATGATGACGGTGATGGTGTTGGTGTTGGTGGAACTGTATCAAACACTGACGGTATAACAAGTGGATTATTCTCTTTTGCTGTTACTGAAACTCTTAAAAAAGGTATAAGGGTAACTCTTAAGAACACAGGTTCATTAGCTTTTGCTTCTGGAACAGGTGTTAAAATTACTGCTACATCAAACACTGCAATTATTGGTGATCCTCTATTTGGAGGAACATCAGCTCTTACACAAGGACTACTTGTGGCAGGTGTGAACATTACAACTTATGTAGAAGATACAAATGAAGCTCCTGGTAGTTATGTAACAGCATTTACTGAAATTGATGCTACAGGTACTGCTGGTACAGCTTTAGTTGCTGCTACAGTAAATAATAAACTTGGATGGTAATTTAATCATTAAGTTATATTAATAAAAATTAAGCCTCTCTTTTGAGAGGCTTTTTTTATATTTATAATATGACATCAAAATACTTAGCAAATGGATATTTCCTAGCTCTTTTTGTTTCGCTCTTTTTACCTGGATTTGGCTCTATAGACAAGATGTCTACAATTTATTTAGGATTTAGTGTATCCAATTTCCTAGCTTTTCTTTTAATTCCTTTCTGCATAAAGAATTCTGAAATAAAATTTACACTTAAGTCACCTGTTTTTTATTTTTATCTCACTTTTATTGTTTTTTCTATTATATCTATGTTAAATGCAATTAATATAGTAGAATCTATAGTAAGACTTAATCAAATTTTTACTTTTTTTTCATCTCTATTTCTAGTTCTTTTATTTTCTAAAAATAAGATGATTAGCTTGAACTTTTTATTATCAATAATCTCTATCTCTTTAGTAATTGATTTAGGGGCATCATTATATCAGTATTATAAAATAACTGAGGCAGGTTTTACTTTTTCATTTCAATATTCTGATTTAGTAAGAGGAATATCCTCTAATAAAAATATTTTAGCAGCATCTTTACTGTTTAGACTCCCTTTTATAATAATGTTAGCAATAAAAATTAAAAACAACTTCTTTTATATAATAACTTTTATTGTATCAAGCTTAGTTTTTTTTGATCTATACCTTTTAGCATCAAGAGCAATCTATTTATCAATTTTTTTAAGTCTGATTTTAATTTCAATCAGTTTATTTTATCTGAGAATAAGTAGCGCGTTTAAATTAAAAAAAATTAAAAATATTTTGATCTTTATAATTTTACCAATTCTAACCGCCTATTTTATCTTTAATATCACTATTGACAAATCTGATGAAGTTAACATAACTAATAGAATAGAATCGATTAATGATTCTCAGGATCAATCAGTAAAAGAAAGAATGTTGTTTTATACATCGGCTATAAAATATATATCAAAGAATCCATTTATAGGTTGTGGTGTAGGAAATTGGAAAATTAAATCGATAGAATTGGTTTCAGAAAATCTAAAAAGCTATATAGTCCCATATAATGCTCATAATGACTTTTTAGAAGTATTTGCCGAGAGTGGAATTTTTGCTTTTTTAGCATTTGTCTTCTTTTTTATATCCATTATTAGAGTTTACTTCAAAAAGTCGAGTCTTAAATATAGATTACAAAATAATTATGAAACATTAATTTTGTTGTTAATTCCTGTTGTTACTTACTTCATAGATTTAAATTTAAATTTTCCATCGACAAGACCTTATATGATTTTTTGTCTTTTAATGTTTATTTCAGTAATCCATTTATTAGAAAAAAATGAAGTTTAATAAATTTACCTATTCAATAGTATTACTTTTTTTAATTCTAAGTATATACTCTAATTATAGGTATCAATTTAATTTTACTCAGATGTCTATAATTAGAAAAGAGCTAAGAAATAACACTTTTAGTTTTGATTCTTTATTTTTAAAAAATGTGAATGTTAATTATCCAAATTTAACTAATACTACAATACCTTTAAAATCTATTATCGGTGCTCATTATACAAAATCTAATGACTCTTCAAAAATTAAATTAGGACTAGATTACTTATACAGATCTCAAAAAGAGAATCCTTACATTGGATTTTCTGAACAGCTTCTAGCAAATTATTATCAATTTAGAAATTATAATAAAGATAGTTTTAGATTCTATGCTAGAAAATCAAATAAATTATTGCCAAACAATCCATCTCATTTTGTAATGATGTCGAGAATATATGCAGAAGACAAAAAATTTGACAGTATATTAATATCTTTTGAAGATATTTTAAAAAGAGTCCCAAGAGATAATCTGGTATGGAGAGTATTTTTAGCATCTATGGCTTCTTCTACAAATGTTGTGGACTCTATTAAAGTATTAAATTATGCAAAACAAGCTAAGCAGCTTTTTAGGTATGGAACTGAAGAAATGAGTAATCAAGTCCATCTTTTAGCTGACTATGTTATCTATGGTAAAGAAAATTTAGATGAATCTATTCGAATTAGAGAAAAAGCTAATTTTCTTGCTAAAAACAATCAGTTTTCAGAAGCTGAATTACTTTTTGCACAATTAGTTAAAGCTTTCCCCGATATAGTTCTTTATTATGAAGATTTGATTGCTGTATATTGGAATCAACAAAAATTTAAAGAAATAACAGATACATATTCAATAATGAACGATAATGGCATGACTAATTTTAATTCAAGTGTTTTAGAGATGATAATGATATCATACTTAAATCAAAGAAATTTTCAAAATGGATGTGCTTTATTGAAAATTCTGAAATCAAATAATTACCCTTTGAGTGAAAAATCTCTGGAATTATGTAAACAATAAAAATTAAGTTTTTATGAAATATTTGTTTTATGTGATTTTTACAATTTTATCAGCTATTACAATTATTTCTAACTTATATGTTTTTAACTCTTATCAAGACCAGACTATTCTTTTAGGTGATATATCTAATAACAACTTTACATTTACTCAAAGTGAAATTGAAAATATTAATCATAAATACCCAAGTCTAGCAATCAATTCCTTTCCTATAGCATCATTAAAAGCTCGCTATTTTGATAAATATGGAGATTTAAAAACAGCTCTTGAGCTCTCCAAAATGGGAATCATATCTAATCCTAGCATAGCGGACACATACTATATAAAGGCAAGAATCCATATAAGCATGAATGACTTTACCAATGCACTTGATGAATTAAGAAAAGCCATAAAGATTTCAACAAGAAAAAATTATATATCAGCTTTATATTTTACACTTTTATCTGAG
>JAYPSX010000085.1:0-5818 GCA_038133315.1 Hyphomicrobiales bacterium | reverse complement strand
TCTGTGTAATTATTTTTGCTTTTCCAATTTTATATTACTATGAAAGTAATAAAAATTTTAAACACAAATCCCTCCTGATTTTTCTAACTTTGCTTTTTATAATTTTTGTTTATGGAGAAAAAAGACTAAGTTTGGATCAAGATAATAGCGAAAATACTGAAATTATTCTTATTCAACCAAATATAGCTCAAAAAGAAAAATGGGATCCTGAATTATTTCAATCCAATAAAAATAAACTTATTAACCCAACAGTACATTTATCAAATCAACCAAGAAAAGATACAACGTCAAATAGATATTTTATATGGCCAGAAACTGCTATTGCGACTCTAATTGATGAGAATCCGGATATAACTTATGAGGTCACAAAAAACTTTTCTGAAAATGATTATTTAATGCTTGGCTCACTCAGAAGAGAGGGTAATAATTTTTTCAATAGTTTTTTTATTATTGATCACAACAATATTATAATTGGCAAATATGATAAGAATACCCTTGTACCTTTTGGAGAGTATATTCCCCTTGATAATTTATTAAGAAAAATAAGTTTTCTTAATATCAGTTCATTAGCAGGAAATTTTACAGCAGGATCAAAGAGTGTAGAAATACTCAATACACTAAAAAATAATCCTATGGTTTATATATGTTATGAAATTGTTTTTTCTAATAAAATTAGGGATATAGATGAAGAAGCAAGTTTCTTATTAAATATAACTAATGATGCATGGTTTGGGAATAGTTCAGGACCATATCAACATTTTAATATGTCAAAAATTAGACCTGTTGAATTGGGCCTGCCACTTGTAAGAGTGGCAAATAATGGTATTAGTGGAATAATTAATCCTTTTGGCCAAGAAATTCTAAAATCTAAATTAAATACAGAACTCCATGAAAGAATATTGCTACCATCGAAGATTAAACAAACTTTTTATTCAAAATATGGTAATATCCCATTTTTTTGTCTTTTGTTATTTACCTTTATGATTATATATTATTTCAACAATCGAATTAATAAATAGAATAAATATAGAACTAAATGTCAAATAATTCCTACATATTTACAAGTGAGTCCGTGGCTGAAGGGCATCCAGATAAAATAGCAGATCAAATATCTGATAGGATACTCGATGCACTAATAAATGTAGATAAAAATGTTAGATCAGGTATTGAAACGATGGTCACATCAAATCTAATAATACTATCAGGTGAAACCAGTATTACAGATTTTAATTCTCAAATAAACGTTGACAAAATAGTTAGGGAATGTGTCAGGGATATTGGCTATGAGCAAAAAAATTTTCACTGGGAAAATCTGGAAATAATTAATAAAATACACGGACAATCTCCTGATATTGCACAAGGAGTGGATGAGACTGGTAATAAGGATCTTGGCGCAGGCGATCAAGGTATTATGTTTGGTTATGCAACTGATGAAACTGAAAATTATATGCCTGCAACACTTCACTATTCTAACCAGATATTACTAAATTTATCTACACAACGAAAATTACAATACCAAGAATTGCTTGGTCCGGATGCGAAAAGTCAAGTTACATTGGAATATAAAAATGGTTATCCTATTGGCGCAAATAAAATATTAGTGTCAAATCAACATAGTGAGAATGCTGATCCTTCAGTATTGAGGAATATAATCAAAGAAATTGTTTCATCTACGATGCCTGATGGATGGATGTGCAAAGATGAAGATTTTTTAGTCAATCCAACTGGCAAATTTGTAGTGGGTGGTCCGGATGGTGATGCAGGACTAACGGGTCGTAAAATTATTGTTGATACATACGGAGGTGCTGCCCCACATGGAGGCGGAGCCTTTTCAGGCAAAGACCCAACTAAAGTTGATAGATCTGCTGCATATATGGCAAGATATATTGCCAAGAATATAGTTCATGCAAAACTTGCAAAAAAATGTCTTATACAGATTTCCTATGCGATTGGTGTTTCATACCCACTCTCATTTTATATTAAGCTAGATAACAATTCTAAAATTGATCATAATAAACTAGCCACTTTCATTTTAGAGATTTTAGATCTATCACCAAAAGGAATATTAAATCACCTTGATCTTCTCAAACCAATTTATACCAAAACAAGTTGTTATGGACATTTTGGTAGGTTACCAGAAATCGATGGTTCATTTTCTTGGGAAAAACTTGATCTTGCAGATAAATTGTTATCAGAATTTTCATAGATTATGAATCTAAATATTATTCGAACCGAAAAACTCCATGGCAGAAAAAAAAGCCGTTCTTCTGGTCAAAAAAATCAGCAAATTTTTGAAGAAATATTCCCAAAATATAAGCTTGATATTAATTCTTTAAACCTAAATCAATGTAGTGATATTAATCTAGAAGTTGGCTTTGGATATGGGGAACACTTAATCTGGCAAGCATTAAACCATCCAAATAAATTATTCCTTGGAGCTGAACCTTTCAGAAGTGGTGTAATAAATATTATAAGTGAGATAGAGAGGCAGAAAATAAACAACATAAAAATATACGATGACAATGTTATTGATATAATTGATAACTTACCAAAAGAGTCATTATCAGCGATATTCATACTCTTTCCAGATCCTTGGCCCAAAAAAAAACATCATAAAAGAAGATTTATCAATCAAAATAACCTTAAGAAGATTAATAGTGTCCTTAAGAAGGGAGGTAGGCTTGTATTAGCCACTGATCACAAGGATTATCTTCATTCAATTCTACTTAATATAAGTAAATGCAACCAATTTGAATGGTTATGTGAGAAAACAGAAGACTTTTATTCAAAACCATACGAATTTCCTGAAACTAAGTACGAACGGAAGGCAATCAAATATGGGCGACGACCTGTATATTTAACTTTCGAAAAAATTAACTTGTAAAATAATAAATTAACAGTATATAATCAAGATATTCCTGAAATTCAAAATAACTAGGCTTTCGAGAAAGCCTTTTTTTTTGCATTTTTGAATGTATATAGTTAATTTGATAAATGAAAAACTACAGAATACATAATGAGACAACAGAAGAGTCTAAAATCTCTTCATTAGTTGAACCCATATTAGAAGATAGTGGTTTTCTTTTAGTGCAATTAAAGAAAAATAATTATGAACAGGCATTACAAATTTTTATTGAAAAGGTTAATGGACAACTCACTATAAGTGATTGTTCAAAAATAACAAAAGAGATACTTCAAATTCTTGAGAATGATAGGTTGATGCCCGAGCACTTCCGTGTAGAAGTATCTTCACCAGGCATAGATAGAGTTTTGGTGAGAGCAAAAGATTTTGAAGATAATATTGGTAATGAAATAAAAATAGAATTAAAAGAAAAAACAGCTAACAGAAAAAATATTAAAGGAGAAATCAGCAATTTTTTAGGAGACTTGCTAACTATAAAATTAAAAAAGAATGAAAACAATTTCAATAATGAAATTACTATCTCCCTAATGAATATATCTAAAGCAAAACTTGTCTTTAGTGAGAAACTACTTAAAAAAAATACCTTATAATGGAGAATTAAAATGTCAGAATCAGGTGTAAGTGCTAATCGTTTAGAATTACTTCAAATTGCAGATGCTGTTGCTAGAGATAAATCAATTGATAAATCAATTGTTATTTCAGCAATGGAAGATGCAATCCAAAAAGCAGCAAAAACAAGATATGGCAGTGAAAATGAAATTAAGGCAGAAATTGATCCAAAAACTGGTCAAACCAACTTAGCAAGACTCCTTGAAGTGGTTGAAGTGGTTGAAAATGACGCAGTTGAGATTGACTTAATATCTGCAAAAAAGAAAAATAAGGAAGCTCAAATTGGTGACTTTATTTCTGAAGAACTCCCACCCATTGAATTCGGAAGAATTGCTGCTCAAAGTGCTAAACAAGTCATATTCCAAAAAGTAAGAGAGGCAGAGAGAGATCGACAATTCGAAGAGTTTAAAGACAAAATAGGCCAAGTTATCTCTGGAATTGTTAAAAGAGTTGAATATGGCAATGTTATAGTTGATTTGGGTAAAAACGAAGCAATTCTTAGGAGAGATGAGTCAATCCCAAGAGAGTCCTTCCGAAGCGGTGATAGAATTTTGGCATATATTCTAGATGTTAGGAGAGAATTACGAGGACCACAAATATTCCTCTCAAGAACAAATAATCAATTTATGGCAAAATTATTCATGCAAGAAGTTCCTGAAATCTATGATGGTATTGTAGAAATTTTATCTGTTGCTCGAGATCCAGGCAGTCGCGCAAAAATTGCAGTTTATACATCAGATAATTCAATCGACCCTGTTGGGGCTTGTGTTGGAATGAGAGGAAGCAGAGTGCAATCTGTAGTTAATGAACTACAAGGGGAAAAAATAGATATCGTTAAATGGAGCCCTGATGTTGCAACTTTTGTTATAAGCTCTCTCGCTCCAGCAGAGGCAACAAAGGTTGTTTTAGATGAGGATATTGAGAGAATTGAAGTAGTTGTTCCTGATGATCACCTATCACTTGCCATCGGCAGAAGAGGTCAAAATGTTAGATTGGCCAGTCAACTAACAAAATGGGATATAGATATATTGACAGAGGCTGTAGAATCTGAAAGAAGACAGAATGAGTTTGTAGAAAAAAGTCAAATCTTCATAGACGCACTTGATGTAGATGAAGTAATTGCACAATTACTGGTTTCAGAAGGTTTTATGTCTATAGAAGATTTAGTATATGTTGAAACTTCAGAAATTTCATCAATAGAAGGCTTTGATGAAGATACAGCTATCGAGATACAATCTCGTGCAAAAACTTATATGGAAAAGGAAATACAAAAACAAGAAGAGAGAAGAAAAGAACTTGGTGTCAGTGATGAATTACTGCAGATTGAAGGTATGAATACGAATATGCTTGTAGTACTAGGTGAAAACAATATTAAATCATTAGACGACTTTGCTGGTTTCTCAACTGATGAATTATACGGTTGGGTTGAAAAAACTGAATTGGGTAGCAAAAAACAAGAGGGTCTATTCTCAGGTTTTGATTTGAGTCGTGATCAAGTGGAAAAAATGATACTTGACTCAAGAGTAAAACTTGGCTGGATTCAAGATGAAGACTTATCGGAAAAAACTGAAGCAAATATAACTGAGAATATCTCTGAAGAGAAAAAAATTGATATATCTGAAAAACTTGCAAATGCTAGAATCCTAAAATAAATAATGATAATTTGGTTTGTTGTATGACAGAAGATAAAAACAAAAAAGATCTGATAGAAAAAACTGCAAAAAAGACCTTAAGCCTTAAGTCTGGAATTAACCCATCTCAAATAAGATCTGGATTTAGTGCTAATCGCTCAAATACTGTTGTAGTTGAAACTAAAAGAAAAAGAGTCAATAGAAATATTGAAAATGTTAAATCTGATAAGGCAGAAAACAAAGATCTTACAAATCAAGAAATAGATGCCAGAAATCAAGCAATACTTGATGCAAAAAATAATTCTTCGCTATCAAAGCCTGAAAATCGTATCAAATTTGAGAGAGAAGAAGTTACTACAGCGACAGATCCTGTAATAACTAATGATGAAAAAAAACAAGAACAAATATCTCAGGATGAAATCTTTCTACTTCAAGAAAATGAAAATAATAAAAAATTAAAAAAAACATCCGATACGGATGACACAGAACAATTTAACGAAACAGAAGAAGATTTAGAAGATAAAAAGTCTCCTAATAAGTTCACGAGGTTTAGAACCCAAGAAGAAAGACGGCAAACAAAGCTCACTGTAACAACTGCTTTAGATGATAATCCGAGACAAAGATCTTTGGCATCAATCAGAAGAAGACGTGAAAG
>JAYPSX010000084.1:2384-5827 GCA_038133315.1 Hyphomicrobiales bacterium | reverse complement strand
TTATTTGGTGATGCAGGTGTTGGAAAGAGTCATTTAGCGAATATTTGGTTGAAAAGATCAAATGGAATTAGATTGGATTTAGATGAGATAAATACCAAAATGGTTGAGGAATATAAATATGTACTTATTGAAGATGTAGACAGTAATGGAATAAACCATCACAATTTGTTTCATGTGATCAATTTAATTAGAGAGATTGAGGGCTTTTTACTTTTAACTTCCAAAATATCACCAACAAGTCTTGTAACAAAAATACCCGACTTAAATTCTAGAATCAGATCATTCTCTCCGGTTAAAATTAACAAACCGGATGACTATTTACTTGAAATTATGATCTTAAAGATTTTTTCTGATAAGAATATAATGGTAGATGAAAAGGTAATTAAATTCTTACTTAAAAGGGTGGAGCGTTCCATTTCAGGAATTATTTTGCTGATTCAAAAAATAAATGAAAAATCACTGGAAGAGAAGAGGCCAATCACAGTACCACTGGTGAGTGAAGTAATTAATTGCTCTTAGGTAATGAATAATGCTTAAGAAAATTAAAACAGAAGATGCAAAATATTTTAATCGGGAATTATCTTGGTTAAAATTTAATGATAGAGTTCTTTCTTTAGCTTCAGACAGAGATTTACCTTTGCATGAGAGGATGAATTTTTTATCCATATCTGCAACCAATCTGGATGAATTTTTAAATGTCAGATTCTCCGGTCTAGTCGGCCAGTATAAATCAGGCGTTTCAGAACTAAGTTTGGATGGCAAAACTCCATATGAACAAGTCAAGGAAACAAATACACAAATAAGTTCGCTTATAGACACTCAATATTCAATATGGAATGAATTATCTGCTGAACTTCAGAATGCAAATATTAATATATTAAAATTAGATCAAATCAGTCACAAACAGAAAATATTACTAAAGGAATATTTCTTTAAAAATATAATACCTGTTCTAAGCCCAATAGCAATCGATCCAGCGCATCCTTTCCCATTTATACCAAATCTTGGTCTTACTATGGCTTTTGTAATGAACACTAAAGCAAAAAAAAATAAAGATAAGGATCTTTATGTAGTTCTTCCAATCCCTCCTATGATTGATCGCTTTATTTTCATTAATGAAGTAGAAAAACAAAAAACATTTATTGCTGTTGAAGATTTGGTTGAACTTTTTTCGAAAGTACTTTTTCCCAACAAGGAAATAATAGATATAACAAAATTTCGAATCTTAAGAGATACAGAAATAGAAATCCAAGAGGAATCAGAAGATTTAGTTGTTTTTTATGAAGAAGCTCTACAGAGAAGGAAGAGGGGTGAAGTTGTTTATGTTGAAATTGAAAATCAAACATCTAACTTACTCTTTCAATTTATTAAGAATGAAATGCAAGTAGAAGAATATTTTGTAAAGGAGATTAATGGAATACTTGGTCTTGAAAGCATAAGGGAGCTGACAAAAGTAAACCCATCATCGAACTATTCTTATAAAAAATTCTCTCCAAGATTTCCTGAAAGAATTAGAGAACATAATGGTAATTGTTTTGCAGCTATCAAGCAGAAAGATATTATTGTTCATCACCCTTATGAGTCATTTGATGTTGTTGTTCAATTTTTGTCACAAGCTGCCAGAGACCCCGATGTATTAACAATTAAACAAACACTATACAGGACTAGTGATAATTCTCCAATAGTAAGGGCATTAATCGAGGCTGCTCAGTCTGGTAAGGCAGTGACTGCTGTTATTGAATTAAAAGCAAGGTTTGATGAAGAAGCTAATATAAAGTTTGCAAGAGATATGGAACGTGCTGGTGTGCACATAATATTTGGTTTTTTGGAGCTAAAAACACATGCTAAAGCCACATTAATAGTCAGAAGAGAAGATGGCAAACTTATAACCTACACTCATCTTGGGACAGGAAATTATCATCCTATTAACGCTAAAATATATACTGATCTATCATTCTTCACAGCGGATCAAAATATTGCTAGAGATATCAATCAATTATTCAACTATGTGACAGGATATGTGGAACCTGGAATAATGACCAATATTTCTATGTCACCATTCAATTTACATACAACTATAGCTAATGAAATTCATAATGAAATCAAAATTGCTGAGTCAGGAGGAAATGCCAATATTTGGTTAAAAATGAACTCACTTATTGATAAGAATATAATTGACTTGCTGTACAGAGCGAGTTCAGCCGGTGTCAAAATCACTCTTGTTGTTAGAGGTATTTGTTGTCTTGTTCCTGGTTTGAAAGGTTTATCAGAAAATATTGAAGTAAAAAGTATTGTTGGAAGATTTTTAGAGCACTCCAGAATATATTGTTTTGGCAATGGAGAGTATATGCCATCAGACAATAGTAATGTATACATTTCATCAGCAGATTTGATGTCCAGAAATCTATATAGAAGAGTTGAATTTTTAGCAAAAATTCAAAATAAGACAGTCCATAGACAGATCCTTGATCAAATTATGTTAGCAAATATAAAAGACACTGAAAACTCTTGGACTTTATTATCTGATGGGAATAGCATACGACAAAAAGAGAATGATAATTCTAAAAGATTTGATGCGCATGATTATTTTATCAACAACCCTAGTTTATCGGGTAGGGGAAAGTCTATTCTTAATCAGAAAATCAAATATGACCGAGTCATTAAATATAAGTGATTTAAGTGAGAAAGTTTTTTTATAGAATTTTGTTAGCTAATTTACCAAAGGCATCATATCTCCAGCCCTTAAGAAATTTGACATTTGTGTTATGATCTTGAACGAGAGTTCTAATATCAGCTTTTCTTGCTAATATGTATGGGCAGATCTCTAATTTAGTGGATATCTCAATGAGCTTTTCTTCCAATTCTCTAATTATATCCTTCTGTTTTCTTGTTAATTTTAGTTTATATTTTTTATTTATTGGGAAAGGGGAGGTGTTGTCAGAAAACACTAGATTTGCAAATAATGCAAAAATATCCTTATCTTTTTTAATATAACTTCTTGGATCTATAAGATCATTCAAATTATTGATATTATTAGGTTTTTCTTTATTTATTTTATGGATTTCTTTATCTGAAAGAATAAATTTTCGAGGTAAATTATTTAATATAGCTACATCTTCTCTAAATTTTTTGAGATCTATGATGTTATTATCATCATTAAGATAATTGGCTCTATTTGATAATTTTCTTTTATTTATTTTTTTTCTATCTTTGAACTCGTCAATAAAACTTAATTCTGAAAATTCTTCATCAAGCCAAGTTTGTTTTTGATTTTTACCAATCCTTTCCTTCAGTAATTTATATAATCTGATTAAATATCTTGCGTCATTTATAGCGTATTCATACATTTCTTTTTTCAATGGACGCCGTCCCCATTCTGAATATTGGAAATCTTTATCTAATTTTATATCTAAAAAATCTTCAACAATTTTTGCATATGATAT
>JAYPSX010000084.1:0-2284 GCA_038133315.1 Hyphomicrobiales bacterium | reverse complement strand
AATTAATTTAATTGTAACACTTATCAATTAAATATATATATTTACTGAGCTTAATTCACTTTTAAATTTTGGATATTCAAGAATATAAGATGCATAATTATCGTACACATAAATGTGATGAACTTAGATCTGATAATATTGGACAAACAGTAAGGTTATCTGGTTGGGTCCACAGAATAAGGGATCATGGGGACTTGTTATTTATTGATCTAAGAGATCATTATGGCCTAACTCAATGTGTTGTAGAACCTGGTTCAAAGGTTTTTAAACTTGTAGAAACTATAAGATCTGAATGGGTAATTTGTATAACAGGGACTGTAAGGGCTAGATTACCTGAGACAATAAATGAATCACTCGAAACAGGTGAAATTGAACTATTTATGGATAATGTTGAGATTCTTTCCAAAGCAGAAGAACTGCCATTACCCGTTTTTGGTGAACCAGACTATCCGGAAGATATTCGTCTCAAATATAGGTTCTTGGACCTAAGAAGACAAAAAATACACAGTAATATAATACTAAGATCAAAAATCATTCAATCGATCAGAAAGAGGATGATGGATCAGGGATTTAATGAATACCAAACACCTATTTTAACCGCCTCCAGTCCAGAAGGAGCGAGAGACTTTCTGGTTCCCTCAAGACTGCATCCGGGAAAGTTCTATGCATTGCCTCAGGCGCCTCAGCAATTTAAACAATTAATAATGATGGCTGGTTTTGATAGATATTTCCAAATAGCGCCATGTTTTAGAGATGAAGATGCAAGGGCTGATAGATCTCCGGGTGAATTTTATCAATTAGATGTAGAAATGAGTTTTGTCACACAAGAAGATGTCTTTAATGCAATAGAGCCAATAATGATCGGTGTATTTGATGAGTTTGCTCAAGATATGACTGTGGATAAAGACATACCTAAAATTCCATTTATGGAAGCTCTAAAGAAATATGGATCTGATAAACCAGATTTACGTATTCCGATAGAAATGAAGAATGTGAGCAATATTTTTGATGGATCAGGTTTTAAAATATTTGCAAATATGCTTGAAAACACAAAAGATGAATTAGATTGGTATGGGAAAAATGAAGTATGGGCAATACCTGCTCCTAAAGGTGGCAGTAGAGCATTTTGTGATAGAATGAATTCATGGGCGCAAGGTGAGGGGCAGCCAGGACTTGGCTACATCTTTTTTAAAGATGGTGGAGGAATGGGTCCAATTGCGAACAATATAGGTGAAGAAAGAGTTCAAGAACTAAAGGATATACTGAATATTGTTGATGAAGATGCTGTATTTTTTGTTTGCGGCGTTCCTTCAAAAATTTATGATTTTGCTGGAAAAGCAAGAAAAAAAATTGGAGAAGATCTGGATCTAATTGACAATAAAATTTATAAGTTTTGCTGGATTATTGATTATCCAATGTACGAAACTGATGATGAGGCAGGTGGTTTCCAATTCTCACATAATCCCTTCTCAATGCCACAAGGTGGATTAGAAAGTCTTAATAACAAAGACCCATTAGACATATTAGCTTATCAATATGATATTGTTTGTAATGGTATAGAGTTATCATCAGGCGCTATCAGGAATCATGTTCCGGAAATAATGGAGAGAGCATTTGAAATTGCAGGATATGATAAATCAATATTAGAAGACAAGTTTTCTGGTATGTATAATGCAATGAAATTCGGAGCGCCGCCTCATGGAGGTATTGCGCCGGGCATTGATAGAATTGTTATGTTGCTTGCAAAGGAAGAGAACTTAAGGGAGGTAACAATGTTCCCAATGAATCAACAAGCTGAAGATTTATTGATGGGGGCACCTTCTAATGTATCCCTAGCTCAATTAAAAGAACTCTCTATTAGAACTATTGAAAAAAAATAATCAAGAATCACTAAGCGTTATTGGTCACGCAATTGTGTCAAATAATTTTTGTATTGCTAACTCACAAGGTATTATGCCAGAAGGATTAAAATCTGAAGTTGATTGGAAAATGTTCCAATCTGACTTAGATAAATCAGATCTGGTAATACTTGGAAGAAAAAGTTTTGAAAAATACCGATCTTCAAAAAGATTTAGATTAGTTCCTACGGCTAGTTTGTCTGGTTCTATAAAGGAAGAGGGCATAATTTTTTTTAATCCAAATGATATTAGTATCAAGCAAATTCTATCCACATTAGATTTTTTTCCAAAAAAAATTGCTATAGCTGGGGGTAGGCTCGTTTATGAGTTGGTATTTAAAGATTTATTTTATACTGAATTCCATTTATCGATAAAAACAAATTTTA
>JAYPSX010000083.1:3750-5858 GCA_038133315.1 Hyphomicrobiales bacterium | reverse complement strand
ACCAATAATTGCTAGTAAAAATAAACAAGCAAACATTCGAGGTATATTTAGACGGTATCCTGCTTCTAAAATCCTGAAAGCGAGCCCGGACTCTGAGCCACCGCTTCCTGCAGCAAATTCAGCTACAACAGCGCCAATTAGTGAAAGGCCAGCTGACACTTTTAATCCTGCTACTATACTCGGTATTGAATTAGGAATTCTCAGATGAACTAAGGTTTTAAATTTTGAAGCTTTGTATAATTTAAACAGATCAATTAAATCTGCATTTACAGAATTTAAACCAAATATAGAATTTGTTAAAACAGGGAAAAATGCAACTAACCAAACACAAAGTAATAATGCTACTTTTGTATTGTCCACGTAGATAATTATTAATGGTGCTATAGCGACTATAGGTGTGACTTGTAATATAATTGCAAGCGGTAAGACCGAGCGCTGGATTATTTTTGAATAAGTCATAACTAACGCAATTAATATTCCACCAGTTGAAGCAAGTAAGAAGCCCAAAAAAGCAATTTCAAGTGTATTAGCCATCGCAGGAAGAAGAATAGGCCAATCATTAATTAGTGTTATTATGATGAACGAAGGTGCAGGAAGAATATATTGAGGTATTTGATAATATTTAATAAAAATTTCCCAAAAAACCATAAATATTAAAATTAGTATCACTGAAGAAAATTTTAATATTATTTCTATTGGTAAGTTTGAATTTTTCATAAAAAGTAAGTATGGGTAATACGCAATTAATTTTTGATAAATTTTTGTGTAAATATATCGTCAATGTTTTCAAGCTCTTTAACAACATCATATTCTAACATTTTTGTGTAAAATGCTTGGATTCTTTTCGGAGAAAAATAACCGATTCCATTTTTTAGTGTGTCACCTGAGTCAACGATCCCAAATTGTTTGAGTTTGTTTATAGAATAATTAATTTTTTCATCTGTCATTTCAGGGTTTTCTTTTTTGATTAATTGATTAGCTTTTGATGAGTCTCCATATAGATATTTTTTCCAGCCAATTTTTGATGCATCAATAAAACATTGAATATCCCCTTGCCTATTTGTGATTGTCTCATCTAGTACTTCTATGGTTGTTGCGTATGTATCAAAACCATACTCAGCTAATAAGAATATATTTGGTTCAATTCCTAATTCTCTCTTTATAACATAAGGCTCAGATGTCAGGTACCCCTGTTGAGCTGAATTTACATTCGCAAGGAATGGACTTGGGTTAAAAAGGTAAGGCCTTCTTTTGGATGGTTCAAAGCCATACTCTTTTTCCATCCACTTGTAAAATGTTACAAGGCCTAAATCGCTAATAAATATAGGGTCTGCATCTTTAATACTCTCCCAATTTTTTAAGTTACCATCAGGATGAGAAATAATTATTTGAGGATCTTTTTGAAAAAAAGATGCTACCATTTTGATTGGTATATTTTCAGAGCGAGCATTGATTAACTGTATGAGGTTGCCCCCCATATAGAGATCAATCTTCTTTGTTATTAATTTTGCCCTATTGTTGCTATTGGGACCGCCTTGGATAATTTCAACATTTAAGCCACATTTTGAATATTCATCATCAACTAATGCTTGATAAAAACCTCCATGCTCTGGTTGTGCAACCCAATTCGTGGCAAATATCATCTTATTATTCGCATATACATTCTCTATAGGGAATAGGAATAATAATAACGCAACTAATATTTTCATTAGGTATTTCTTATTGTTTTGCAATCTGTTAAGGTTTATAAATTAATATAACACAATGAAATTATTTTTCTAATTAACAATTAATTATCTATTATTAAATAACAGATCATTGATATAAAATAAGCTACCAAAGACCATTATACGTTTTATGTATTTATATTTACCAATCGCTGAAGTTTCCGTAAATTTGTTCGTGATATTTGGAATGGGTGGTGTAGTAGGTGTTTTATCTGGGATGTTTGGTGTTGGTGGTGGGTTTTTGATGACACCCCTATTGATATTTTATGGGATACCGCCAATTGTTGCTGTCGCAACTGAAGCAAATCAAATTGTTGCATCTTCAATTTCTGGTGCATTCGCCCATTGGAGAAGAAAAGCAGTTGACTTCAAAATGGGTAC
>JAYPSX010000083.1:0-3650 GCA_038133315.1 Hyphomicrobiales bacterium | reverse complement strand
TTTCTGGTGCATTCGCCCATTGGAGAAGAAAAGCAGTTGACTTCAAAATGGGTACTATTCTTCTCCTAGGAGGGATTATAGGATCCTTCATTGGAATTGAGCTATTTGTTTTTTTAAAAAACCTTGGTCAAATTGATTTAATAATTTCTCTCTCATACGTGATTTTACTGGGTTCAATCGGAACACTCATATTCATTGAAGGCATGAGATCAATGATTGCCCATCGAAATGAAACACAAGTTCAAGTAAAAAAAAATAAAGATAGGACATGGGTTCATAGTCTACCCATGAGAATGAGATTCAAAAAATCTGGTTTATATATAAGCATTATTCCTCCTATTGTGATTGGTGTCGCTGTAGGCATAATGGCATCAATAATGGGTGTTGGTGGTGGTTTTATTATGGTCCCTGCAATGATATACTTATTGCGCATGCCAACCAATGTTGTTATTGGTACTTCCTTATATCAAATTATATTTGTAACAAGTTTGGTTACGATTCTACATGCATATGAAAATCAGACAGTTGATGTTATGTTAGCTATGATTCTTATGAGTGGTGGAGTAGTGGGTGCACAAATTGGTGCTGCCTTGGGTCACAAGTTAAAAGCTGAGCAGCTCAGATTTCTATTAGGGGTATTAATATTAGCTGTCTGTGCAAAAATGTTGATTGAATTAGCAGTTGAACCAAAAGATTTATATATGATTACAGATGCTATTTAATAAATTAAAATTTTCTTTGATGACTCTTCTGATCTTATTTAGAGTGAGCCAATTATCTTATGCGAGCGTGTCTGAAAATGATTTGGTCACACAAATTGATGATCCGCATATACAAATAGGATCAAATTTTTTTGGCGAAGAATTACTCGTTTTTGGTGCTATGAGCGGACAAGATCTATCAAAGTCTGATATTATAATTAAAGTTGAAGGAAAACCAAAGTCTTTGTCATTTAGAGAAAAAATAAATAAATATGGAATCTGGATTAATGATACAGAAATGTTAATAGGTAATATCCCAAGCTTTTATGCGATTTATAGTAATAGGAATATTAATCGAATTGCACCTGAAAGCTTATTAAAAGAGCAGCGTATTGGCATATCAAGCCTTAATTTTGAAAGTGATTTTGATACAGAAAAATCAAAAATTATTAATCAAGCTATTATAAAAAAAAATAGAGAAAAAGGAATATTTATAGAAAAATTTACAGGTATTAGAATTATTGGAGATAGACTATTTCGCGCTTCAATTGAATTACCACAGGATATCAAGGAAGGAACGTATGAAGTCTCGATATATTTCTTCGAAGATCAACAATTAGTTGATAATGATGTATCAGATGTCTTTGTAAATAAAACACAATCCGGTAAGTTTATTTACAATCAAGCAAACGAAAATCCGTTATTATATGGGATATTTTCTGTACTTATAGCATGGGCAGCAGGGCTAATAGTGGCTGGAATCTCAAGAGTGAGATAAAAAATAATTCTAATCTACATTTGAACCGATAATTTCAGTTATTGATCTAACGCCAAGTCTCTTTATTTCACTTTGAAGTTCCCTTTTAAGGTTGTTGATTAGAGCAGGACCTTCATAGATCATTGCTGTGTATAGTTGAATTAAAGACGCGCCATTGATCATCTTTTCGATAATATCTTGACCTGAGAAAATACCTCCCACCCCTATAATCGGCAATACCCCATCACTCAATTTGTATGCCTTTTTTATCATCATAGTGGATTTTTTCATGAGTGGTTTTCCTGATAAGCCTCCCTCTTCAGAAGAATGTTTTAGGCTTTTTAGCGAGTCTCTTGAAATTGTTGTATTTGATATGATCAAACCATCAATATTATGTGCTAAAGAACCAGATACAATTTTTTTCAGATCATCATTTGATAATTCTGGAGCAAGTTTTATAAGTATGGGTGTATTGAGGCCATTCTTTTTTATCTCTGAGATTGTTTTTAGGAGTAAATTAAAATTTTCACCTCTCTGTAAATCTCTTAGCCCCGCCGTGTTTGGGGATGAAATATTTATAGTCAGATAATCTGCAATTTTTGCAAACTTATTTATTCCAATTACATAGTCATTAATTTTGTCCTTCGAGTCTTTGTTTGCGCCAATATTGATACCAATTATACCCTTCTTTTGAAGGTTATTTAGCCTTCTGTAAATTACATCCATACCATCATTGTTAAAGCCTAGTCGGTTTATAACAGCATTGTCCTCTTCAAGTCTAAAAACTCTTGGTTTTGGATTTCCCTCTTGTGGTTTAGGAGTAACAGTACCCACTTCTGTGAAACCAAAACCTGAAGATAGAATTTGATTGGGAACCTCACAATTTTTATCAAAACCAGCTGCAAGTCCAACAGGATTTTTGAATTCCCTATTAAAAATTGTTTGCGAGAAAGTTTCACTATCTTCAATCGGTGGTTGCTTCATACCTAATTTTATTGAGGATATTGCAAGTTGGTGAGCTTTTTCTGGTTCTATGAGAAATGCTAATTTTCTAAATTTTTTGTAATAGCTCATGAATCATTTATAAATTTATTTCCGAGCGCATTTGTGATTAATTCTTGTGTATTTTTAATGCCATATATTAATACAAAAGATCCAAATCTAGGTCCATCCTTCTGACCCAATAAAACTTCGTATATTGCACTAAACCAATCTCTTAAAGGTTCAAAATTGTGTTCTTTCCCAATTCTATATATTTCAGTTTGTATAACTTCAGAATTTAGTTCATCAATAAAGTTATCTAAAACATCTCTTAATTCAGTCAGAGCTGACCTCTCTTTGTCAGTTGGAGCTCTGTATATTTTAGTAGGTTTAACAAAATCATTAAAATAATTGATGGCAAATCCAATCATATCATCTATCAAAATTTCATTACTCAATAATAAGTCTGCGTCATAATAATTTTTCAAAAAACCCCACAGGATCTCTTTATTTATAGAATTTGATGCACTAACCAAGTTTAGTAACAATGAAAATTGAATATCTATTGAATTATTTGGAGGGTTACCATTGTGTATATGCCAGATTGGGTTCTCGTAGTTTATGGTTTTCTCTTCTTTCAGTGTATTATTGTAGTTTTTGAGATGTGTATTATATTCATCCATATTTTTTGGTATAACATCAAAATATAATTTCTTTGCTTTTCTTGGTGATTGGTACATAAAAAGTGATAAACTATCTTGAGATCCATACTTTAACCATTCATCAATTGATAGCCCGTTGCCGCGAGATTTTGATATCTTCTCACCATTTTCATCGAGGAATAATTCATAATTGAACCCTTCAGGAGGCTCACCTCCAATTGCTCTGCAAATTTGACTACTCAGCTTAACTGAGTCAATAAGGTCTTTTCCTGACATCTCATAATTAATTGATAGTGCTTTCCATCTCATCGCCCAGTCAGCTCTCCATTGAAGCTTAACGTTACCATTTAGTACATCTGTTTCAGTCTCTTTACCTGTTATTGGGTTGGTGTAACTGATTGTATAATCAATAGGATTGATTTCATTAATCTTAACCTGAAATACTTGTCTCGTTTCTTTGCATATAGGAAGAAATGGGCTGTAACTCGCTCTTCTCTCTTCCCCAAGAATGGGCTTCACAATATTGAGTATCTTTTCGTGATTGAGAAG
>JAYPSX010000082.1:3127-5859 GCA_038133315.1 Hyphomicrobiales bacterium | reverse complement strand
GAGGGTGGTTCGTCTCCAAACAAAACTTCAAGTTCTGGTTCTTCTGCAATAGACCTTGTAGCTTCTGTAATTGTTTTTTTTATAATATCAGAAAAATTATTTTCTTTTATTTCTACCAAGGTACTACTCTTCAGATTGTTTAATTAGCGTGGCACCTTCTAGTTCGGCATCAAAGCATCTTTGGTAGAACTCAGCAACTACAGGTCGTTCAAGTTCATCACATTTATTTAGGAAAGTTAGTTTGAAAGCAAAACCGATATCATCAAAAATAATACTATTTTCAGCCCAAGTTAAGACCGTTCTTGGACTCATGACCGTAGATAAATCACCATTTATGAATGCATTTCTCGATAATTCCGCTACTTTGACCATCTTATCGATAGTTTTTTGGCCATCTTTGTTATCATAGTCTTTTGCTTTTGATATTATTATTGATTTTTCTACATCATGTGGAAGGTAGTTTAGCGTAGATACTATTGACCAACGGTCCATTTGTCCCTGGTTTATTTGCTGTGTACCATGATATAACCCGGTTGTATCGCCTAATCCAACTGTGTTGGTTGTAGCAAACATTCTAAAATATGGATGTGGTCTAATAACTTTACTTTGATCTAGTAATGTCAATTTCCCAGCAACTTCAAGAACACGCTGAATAACAAACATAACATCAGGTCTACCTGCATCATATTCATCAAAAACTAATGCTATATTTGACTGCAGAGCCCATGGAAGTATACCCTCTTTAAACTGAGTTACTTGTTTCCCGTCCTCTAAAACAATGGCATCTTTGCCAACTAGATCTATCCTACTTACGTGACTATCTAGATTTATTCGTATACAAGGCCAGTTTAATCTTGCTGCTACTTGTTCTATATGAGTAGATTTACCAGTTCCATGATAACCTTGGACCATCACTCTTCTGTTATGAGAAAATCCAGCCAATATAGCTAGTGTTGTTTGTGGGTCAAAAATATAAGACTCATCAACTTCCGGGACATACTCATTTCGTGTTGAATATGCTGGGACTTTTAACTTTGATTTAAAACCAAATACTTTTTCAACTGAAATTTCTGTATCTGGCGCTAGGCTTTTTTCTCCAATGTTATTATTCATTTCACTCCTCTACTTTATTTTAATTCACTAATCCAATAGACTTGAGATATCTATAAGATTTGATTATCTCAATTAACTTTTCATCTGTAGTTTCTTTTCCACCCTGTAGATCTGGATGATGCCTTTTAACCAATAATTTATATCTATTTTTAATCTCGTCGCTAGAAGAATTATTTTCTAATCCTAGTACATATAATGCTTTTTTTGCTGCATTTCCAATCTTTTGTCTCCTAGGATTGTTTTGTTCTAAACTTTCTTTATCCGAATAATCATTTATACGGTTATTCTTTATTCTTTTAAGTAGGTCTTCAGCTGAAAAGTTTCCGAGTTGGTCTTTATTATCAACACCAAGTTTCCATGTTGGTCTGTTTCCTAGCATCGCATTTTTTTGATATTTTGATAAATCTGATTGGCTCATGCCTTCAAAGTAGTTGTAACTTTTATTATATTCTCTTACGTGTTTGAGACAGAAATTATAATATGATCCTTCTTGACCACGGCCCTTAGGTGCTTTGTGGACTGCAATTTCATCACAACTATCCCATTGGCAGTGGTTTGTTTTTTTTCTATCTTCCTTCTTTTTTATAATTCTTATATCATCAAAAAATTTAGAATTAACATTTGCCATTTAATTTTCTCTCTGCTTAATTGAGATTATATAAATATTTTTTGGAGGTATTGTAAATTAATATTATAAATAAAATGCGTGAAAAGTTGGATTCTCTTCATCCAATTGAATTGGAAATTAAGGATGTTTCTGATGACCATAGAGGTCATGCTGGTTGGAGAGATGGAGGTGAAACACATTTTCATATCTATATCGTGTCTAATGCTTTTATCAATAAATCAAAACTCGAGTGTCATAAAATAATAAACGAATTACTCTCAGAGGAAATTAAAAATATTCACTCCTTGTCCATATCAACAAAAAGATAGACTAGAACTGGAAATAATAGAGATGTTATGAGGATAATATGGATTTATCAGAGATATGCTTCAAGAACTTCTTTTATTATACCTTCATCAATACCATTGAAGATATCTACAGAACCAATGCCCTTAGGTAGTATAAAATTAATTGATCCACTTCTAACTTTTTTATCATTTTTCATAAGTTCAATGAGATTTTTTGATGTTAGGTCATTATTGGGTAGTTTGGAAAAATTAGTTTTTAGACCAATACTATCAAAATGTTTTTTTACTGCTTTTGTTTGCGTCGCATTACATAAAGAAATTTTTTCGGCAAGAGAAAAAGCCATCATTATGCCAATTGAAATAGCCTCACCATGAAGTAGAGTCCCATCATATCTATATAACGCTTCTATTGCATGACCAAAAGTGTGTCCTAGATTTAAATGCGCTCTAATATTTCTTTCGAGAACGTCTTGCATTACTATTTCTGCTTTTACTAATGCGCTTCTGTAGATTGCTTCTTGGAGAATGTTATTGTCTTTGAAAATCTCCGTTAAATTAATATCCAAATAATGGAAAAGATTGGCGTCTTTTATAAGTGCGTGCTTAACAAGCTCAGTATATCCAGCCAATAATTCTCTCTGAGGTAGAGTAGATAAAACTTCGGTATCACATATAACAATTTCTGGTTGCTTAAAACTACCAAT
>JAYPSX010000082.1:0-3027 GCA_038133315.1 Hyphomicrobiales bacterium | reverse complement strand
TTTTCTCCGGGTGATAAGATAATTTTAATTACATTTTGATTGATATCAAGAAGGTCTCTTTCTAGTTTAATCAGATAATGTTGAGCTGAATTTTTATCTGCAATAATTGCTGTAGTTTTGCCATTCAGGAAATCTGACTTAATATGATCTATACTTTCAGATAGAGGGGCATACAAAATATTATATTGATCATTTTTTAATTTTATTTCAATTTTTTTCATTGTTATATTCATTCGATTAATGAGAGAATTTCACTAACGCAAGTTTTTATGGATTTATTATTACAATTAAAGTGTATCTTAGCCATTGAATAATATTGCTCTCTCTCAACATATATCTTTTCTATTTCTTCTTCACTTTTCCCAGACAAAAGTGGTCTCTTATTATTTAATTTGACTCTTTTAATAATCTCCGAAATTTCTAATTTAAGCCAAATTGTATATGTGTCATTCATGATATTTCTAATGCTAGGATTAATAAATGCACCACCACCAAGTGAAATAATCGATGGTGTAGGTATATGTATTATTTCTCTAGTCTTTTCGTATTCTATTTTCCTGAAGTATTCTTCACCCTTTATTTTAAATATTTCAGTAATAGTTTTATTCTCTGATTTCTCAATCAAATAATCAATATCATAAAAAAAAGTACCGAGTGTCTCCGACATATTTTTCCCAATTGTTGACTTACCTGATGCCATCATACCAATTAGAACTATGTGCCTATCTATTTTTTTTATCATAATAACCTTATTTTAAATATTGCAAATTAAGATTAATAAAAAATGTATATCAAACAATAAGTATTTAACATGAAACAGTATATTGAAAATTTTATCGAAATGATGGCTGTTGAAAGAGCATCTTCACATAATACTCAATATGCATACAGGAAAGATCTTCAATATTTTTGTAACTATCTTGAAGGTAGAAAAATAGATTTCATGAGAATTGATCAAGAGACCATTAGAGAATACCTAAAATATATAAATAAATATGATATCAAAAATAATACTTCTGCAAGAAAATTGAGTTCACTGAGACAATTTTATAAATTTCTATTTCAAGAAAATATTTTATCTCATAATCCAATGAACGGTATTGAAAGCCCAAAACTGAGTAAAAACTTACCAAAGATCATTAGTGTAAACTACATAATGCAGCTAATAGAATATATTAAAAGTCAAATTAATCGTAATTCATCTGACTTAACCAATCAATTTCGCCTTCAACGTTTCTTATCTCAAATAGAAATATTATATTCAACTGGAATAAGAGTTAGTGAGCTTTTATCTATTAAGTTATTACATTTTGATAGGTCTTCTAGTTTTTTGATAGTTAATGGGAAGGGTAATAAAGAAAGAATAGTTCCACTTACAGAAAATGCTATAAGAGAAATTAATCAATATATATCTTTACTGGGGAATATTTATGATCTTGACGATATAGTTTTTTTATATCCCGGATTAGGTGGGAAGAACTCTATGACCAGACAATACTTTGCTAAAAACTTAAAATCTTATTCAAGAGCAGCTGGTTTGGATGATAATCAAATTTCTCCGCATGTTATAAGACACGCATTTGCTAGCCATATGTTATCAAATGGAGCGGATTTGAGGGCAGTACAACAAATGTTAGGACATTCAGATATTTCCACAACACAAATATATACACATATTTTAGATGAAAAATTAAAGTCTACTATAAAAGAAAAGCATCCCTTATCAAAAATTATGTGATATGATAAATTATAATTTCATTAAGTATTATATAATAATTTAGCCTAAAAAAAGGTATAAACATGCAGTATTTAGACTTTGAAAAAAGTGTTGCCGAATTAGAAAGTAAAGTAAACGAACTTAGACAGATTACCCCGTCTGAAGATGGAATATCAATTGATGATAATATTAAGCAATTGGAAGATAAGGCAAGTAAGGCTCTAGAAAAATTATATTCATCATTAAGTCCATGGCAGAAGACAAAAGTTGCTAGGCATCCAGAACGTCCTCATTTTAGAGACTATTTATATGAACTATTTGATGATTTTACAGAATTATCTGGTGACAGAAAATATTCCAACGATAATGCTATCATCGGGGGATTAGCAAGGTTTGGTGAGACTAATGTAATGGTTATTGGTCATGAAAAAGGATCTAATACTGAAGAACGAATTAAACATAATTTTGGAATGGCTGGACCAGAAGGTTATAGAAAAGCTGATAGATTAATGCAATTAGCTGATCGATTTGATATTCCAATAATAACATTTGTAGATACAGCTGGAGCTTATCCTGGAATTGGAGCAGAAGAAAGGGGACAATCGGAGGCGATTGCCAGATCAATTCAGACTTGTCTCAAAGTTGGTGTCCCTTTGATATCAATTATTATTGGTGAAGGAGGTTCCGGTGGTGCTGTTGCAATTGCCACGGCAAACAAAGTGATTATGCTGGAACATTCAATATATACTGTTGCATCACCAGAGGCGTCTGCATCTATATTATGGAGAGACTCATCGAAAGCGAGTGATGCTGCTAATAGCATGAGGATAACTGCTCAGGATTTAATTGATATGAAGGTAATAGATGAAATAGTTCCTGAACCAATAGGTGGAGCCCATCGCAATCACCATAAGGCAATAAGAGATGTAGAGATTGTAATAGCAAAGTATTTAGAAGAGTTAAAAAAGCTTGATCGTCAGATTTTAGTTCAAAACAGGCGCAATAAATTCCTTTCAATCAGCAGGGATTTTTAATTAATTTGCTTTACCGTGGCAATGCTTGAATTTTTTAGCACTTCCGCATGGGCAAAGTTCATTTCTTCCAACTTTTTTAACAGTACCCACACTGTCAGTAGCTTCTGAATTCTGGGGGATTTCGGTTTTCCTTTTATTATCTAAATTTTCATTTGAGTTAGTTTCAGCTTTTGTCTCTTTTTGTAAAATTTCTACTCTAATTAAATGAGCAGTTACCTGTTCTCTTAACTTACTTAAAAGTCCTTGGAATAGATCAAAACTTTCTGTTTTATATTC
>JAYPSX010000081.1:0-5909 GCA_038133315.1 Hyphomicrobiales bacterium | reverse complement strand
ATTTCAGCGATTGCTTGAGCTGATGCCCAATTCATATTAGCTATAGTAACACTTCCACAATCTGCAACTTTAGTTTCATCTTTTAATGCGTTATTAGCATAAAAACCAATTGCGATTAAGATTACTACAACTAACGGTAATGTATATTTTTTCATAATATTCCTATTGTTTATTTATGTAGTCTATATTTAGTAGGTTTATAACATAACATACTTTTTATAAAAAATTAACCGGCAGGATTGTTTTTCTGTTGATTTATTTTATAAAGCATTGATTTAATTGGATAATTTTATTGTATAATAATTATTAAAGTCAATAAAAAACCCCTCATTGAAAAAATGAGGGGTCAATTCATTGGCTTTATAGATACTATTAGTAGATTTTGCTATTAGTATATTTATTTGTTAATTAGAATTTTCGAGTAACTCAGTTACATATTCCCAGTTGACAAGGTTATCAAACCAAGCTTCTAAATATTTTGGTCTAGCATTTCTATAGTCAATGTAATATGAATGCTCCCACACATCACAACCAAGTAGCGGAGTAGCTCCATTCACTAGAGGATTTTCTCCATTAGGTGTCTTAGAAACATTGAGTTTCCCATCTTTTAGTTCAAGCCAGCACCAACCTGACCCAAATTGTGTAATACCAGCATTAATAAAATCTGCTCTGAATTTATCCATTCCACCAAGATCTTCCTTGATTTTACTTTCTAAGTTAGATGGCACCTTAGAGCCCCCTGGTGTCATCATTTTCCAAAAATGCAAATGATTAAAATGTTGTGCTGCATTATTGAAAAGACCAGCGTTATTGCCGTGTGACTTAATTACTATGTTTTCAAGAGTTTCATTCTTTAGATCAGTCTCTGCTAGTATGTTATTACCGTTTGTGACATATGCTTGATGGTGTTTATCGTGGTGAAACTCAAGTGTTTCTGCGGACATATAGGGTCCTAACGCATCATGTGCATATGGTAAATCTGGTAGCTCAAATGCCATTTTTCTCTCCGTTATGGTTAATTATAAAACAGAAGGATATTATCATTTAAATTTTTAAATTTAAATCAAAATAAATTAAAATTCAAATTGTTAGATTAAAAGAATGCTTGAATACCTGTTTGTGATCTTCCAAGGATTAATGTATGGATATTTTTTGTTCCCTCATAAGTATTCACAGTTTCGAGGTTTAGCAGATGTCTTATAATATGGTAATCATCTGAGATTCCATTACCGCCTAAAATGTCTCTTGCTTTTCTTGCTATATCAAGAGCAATTTGGCAATTATTTCTTTTTAATAAGGATATTGCTGCTGGGTTAACTTTTCTTTTGTCTATCTCTCTTCCTAATTTTAGGACTGCTATCTTAGCTAGCGTGATTTGTGTCTGGAAATCTACAAGATCAGTTTGTATTAATTGATTACTAGCAATTGGTTTATTGAATTGTTTTCTATCCAAAGCGTATTGTCTTGCTGTATGCCAACAAAATTCTGCAGCTCCTATTGTTCCCCAAGATATTCCATATCGAGCCTTATTTAGACAAGAGAATGGACCCTTTAAGCCAACCACATTTGGGAGTGCAAATTCATCACCGACAAATAATTCATCAAAGTGAATTTGCCCGGTTTCAGATGTCCTCAAAGAAAATTTCCCCTCAATTTTCTCGGTTTTGAAGTTATGTAAATCTCTATCAAGTAAGAAACCTCTTATATTACCATCATCATCTTTTGCCCAAACGATTGCAATATCTGCAATTGGTGAATTTGTTATCCATGTTTTGGATCCATTGATAATCCAACCACCGTTAACTTTCTTTGCATTTGTTTGCATACCTGCTGGGTCAGAGCCGTGGTTTGGTTCTGTGAGTCCAAAACAACCTATTAGATCACCTTTAATAAGTTTTGGTATGTATTTCTTCTTCTGTTCTTCTGAGCCAAATTCATATATGGGATGAATGACAAGAGAGCTCTGAACGCTCATAGCAGAACGATAACCTGAGTCAACTTTTTCAATTTCAAATGCAATTAAACCATAACAGACATTATTTAAATTAGCCCCTCCCAATTCTTCAGGAATAGTCGGCGCGATTAGCCCTAATGCTCCAAGTTCAGAAATGATTTCCCTGTCAAATCTCTCATTCCTGAATGCGTCTTTTACACGAGGCATTAATTTGTTTGTTGAGTAGTCTTTTGCAGTTTTTTGGACCAATTTTTCTTCATCTGTCAAATCGCTCTCAATGGATAGAATATCCTGCCAATCACTATCTGGAATTACTTCTTTTTTCTTTGACATCATTACCTACTTTTTTTCAAAGCTCAATGCATGACCATTAATGCAATATCTTAATCCAGTTGGTTGTGGTCCATCTTCGAATACGTGTCCAAGATGAGCATCACACTCTTTACATTTCACTTCTGTCCTTTTCATAAGCAAACTAAAATCATCTATTTTATGGATATTATCTATATAATTGGTATTGTAGAAACTTGGCCAACCAGAACCTGAGTTGTATTTATGTTCAGAGGCGAATAATGGTTTATTACAACAAACACAATGATAAATCCCTTCAGATTTTTCATCTAAATGCGGTCCAGTAAATGGGCGCTCGGTTCCAGCTTCACGGGTTACGTAATATTGGATATCACTTAATTTGTTTTTCCATTTGTCCATATACTTATTATATCATAATTAAGCAAATAGATAAAATAATAGAAAAGAACCTAATAAGACAGTTGTCCAGAAAGCCATGTAACCAGTAGGCCATGTTTTACCAAGCACACCAGATGGTCCATTATGTTTATGTAAACTCTCAAAAGTTTGAACAATAACACCTTGAAAAGATTTTATTATATTATTGAACCTACTCAGGAGTTGGATATTAAATTCGTTAATAACTAATTGCCCAAATTTACGCCAGAACCAATCAAAATCAAGTGTTATAGTTAATGTTCTTTTAAGGAATTTTAACAAAATGAAAAATGCTAAACCAGAGAACATCAACAGTTGTAACTGTGATGAAACATGATCTGCGGTATATGGCAGGTACTTTACTTCATATGGAAGTATTGAATATAAGAGTTCAGGAAATACACCAATAAAAATACATAAGAATGAGAGAATTATCATTGCTAATTTCATATTATTTGGAGGGTCGGATGCTTTTAATTTTGCATCTTTTTGAAAGAAAACAAACCAAGGAAATTTAATTCCTGCGTGCAAGAATACGCCAGCAGAAGCCATTGTTAGTAATAACCATAAGATTTTTAAATCTTCATACACAGCAGCTTGGACTGTTAATGATTTTGATATGAATCCAGAGGTTAACGGAAATGCTGAAATTGACAAAGCACCGATTATTCCACAAATCATAGTTAGTGGCATCGTTTTGTATAAGCCACCGAGGTCGGTACATTTTGTCTTGCCAGTTATGTAAAATACTGAACCGGCACTCATTAGCAGAAGCGCTTTATATATGATGTGAGTAAATGCATGTGCAGATGCACCGTTTATCGCAATTTCTGTTCCTATGCCTATTGCGACGATCATAAATCCAACCTGATTTACAATAGAATAAGATAAAATCCTTCTCATATCATTTTCTAGTATCGCAAAAATAATACCGTAAAAGATCATGAATACTCCTATATAAATAAGGAATTCATATCCGGCATAACCGCGGATGAGAACATATACGGCTGTTTTAGTCGTAAAAGCTGATAAAAATACAGTCCCCGACCATGACGCGCTTGGGTATGAATCAGGTATCCAACTTGAGAATGGCGGAGCACCTGCATTTATTAGGAAACCAACGAGTACGAAGTAACTGAATATATTTTCTGGTCTCATTAAATCAAAGGCTACACTGCCAGTTGAAGTTGCATATCCGATGATACCGATAAGTAAAATTGATCCCCCTAACAAATGAACAGCTAGGTATCGAATTCCAGGATAATAAGCATCCTTTGAACCAGACCAAATGATAATTGTTGATGCAATAGCCATAATTTCCCAGAAGATAAATAGCGTTATCAAATCACCAGACAAAACTACAGATATTGCAGAACCTACATAGATAAATGCAGAGGCTATTTCAGTTCTATTTTCTTGATTTAAACTAAAAATAGAAGTGCAAAATAAAATTAATAGGAATATGTATGAAAATAGCTTACTCAGTTTATCGATACTTATTATAACCAGCTCAAAATAATTATAATTGATAATAAAGTGGGAGCCCTCATCAAGAGATATCAATATAATAAAACTAACAAATGGAAAAATGGGTACCAATTGTCTGTATTTAATGTGCGGTATCAAGAGCCCAAATATTATTAGGATTATTCCAGGATGTAACAGGTTAGTTATCATAGTAATCCTCCGGTCTCTTTAAGAAAATTCCAATTAATTTAGAGATAAAAACCAAAAAAACACATGAGAGGAACCCATATAATGAGGGGAATGCAAAGAAACCATCTATTTCAAAATAACTATGCCGATGAATTATAAGATCACTTAAAAATAGTAAAGCAAGTATAACTATAAATCCTAACCATAGTTTCTTTATGTTATTGGACATTCTTTATTACCTCGATAATTATAGTAGGATATAGGAAGAGAATTACCATTAATATACAGCATGATAGAATAGCAAAGTTTATAGTTAATGGTAGATCTTTAAATTTCTTATTAGCATTGCTATTATTGAAGAAGAATTTATAAATTATCGGTGTAAAGTACCCAATATTCAATAGAGTTGAAATAGTAATGACTGATAAAATTATCCATTGACTTTCAGATGCTGCTGACTGAACTATGTACCATTTACTTGTAAAGCCAACAAGTATTGGTAAACCAATTAGCGACATAGCACCAAGTGTAAAAGCAATAGTAACAACTTTTAGATTTTTGCCAATTCCATTCATTTCACTTATTTTTGTGAAACCAGTGGATGTGTAGATAGCACCAGCAGCAAAGAACAATGTAATCTTACTGACGGCGTGAGCAATTAGATGCATCGTAGCCGCAATAATTGCAGATGGTGTCAATATCAGAATTGCAATTATAACATATGATAGCTGACTTATTGTAGAATACGCTAACAACCGTTTTAGGTTATCCTGTTTTAGTGCAATTATTGATGTTGCAATAATTGTAAACCCACAAACATACACAAGTAAATCAACTGCATTTAGTCCATGAAGTAATTCTACTCCAAATGTATAAACCAAGATTTTAATTATGGAGAATACACCCACTTTTACAACGGCCACAGCGTGAAGAAGCGCTGAAACAGGGGTGGGTGCAACCATTGCCGCAGGTAGCCAAGAATGGAAAGGCATTACTGCTGCTTTGGCTATTCCGAACACAAATAATATTAATAAAATTGAAATTTCAAAATGATTAATTTGATCAGGTAGAAGATTTGTAAATAATAAACCTTGATCAACAAATTGTAACCCTCCGCTGAGGTAGTAAACATATCCAATTGCTGGAAGGAAGAAGCATAGGGATGTTCCAAGAAGTATTAATAAATATTTTCTACCAGATGCTTTTGATTGCTCATCTCCCTTATGAGTTACGAGAGGATAGGTCGAAATTGTAAGCAACTCGTAAAAGATAAAGAGTGTCAAGAGATTGCTTGATAGCGCAGCTCCATTTGCACAAGAGATGGATATTGAAAAGAATAAGAAAAAATTACCAAGTCTTTTCTCATTATTTGAAATCATATAGCCAAGTGAGTATGCAGTAGCAACGAGCCATAGAGTATTCACCATGATGAGAAAAACCATACTTATTGGCTCTATCCCTAATGAGATCGTAATATTGTCAAATATATTTATGATATCAACATTGGAGTTTAGCTGATCAAATTTATCATAAATGTATATTGAACAAGCCAATGTTAATATTGGACCAA
>JAYPSX010000080.1:0-5981 GCA_038133315.1 Hyphomicrobiales bacterium | reverse complement strand
TATTTAAATGATATAAAAAAATCTGGTAGAGAATTACATCATCAAATTAACCAAATCCTTGAGTTAACAGATCTTGAGTCAAATAATCTGAAATACGATCAGATTGAATACAGTACAGATAAACTAATAGAATTGCTACAAACTGAACTCAATAAATTAAATTTTTTAGATAAAAAATTTATACTCACAGTGCATAAAGACAATAAATATGAGTCATCTAAAAAATGTAGCGTAAACATTGTTTTTGTTAGAGTATTCAACCAGCTGATAAAAATAATTGACAAAAATCTTGTAGGTCACAGTGAAATAGAACACAAAATAATAATGTCAAAAAAAACAGATCATGATTATGATCATTATATATTTAATGTATCCAACACGGAACCACTTAATCCTGAACTCTCACATTCTTATTCACTCGCATCGGATGTGTACTCACCTGGAAACATAGAGAAAACTATTTTAGAAAAATATTCTCAAATTCTAGGATACCAGGTAGATTTATCTTCAGAATTTAATGAATTCAAAATAAAAATCCCAATAGTTACTCATGAAAGCTGAAATACATAAAATAAACACTCTTAATGAGTTAGAGGTTTTTGTAAGTTACATAGCCCCGATTTTCGAAAAAGGGGATTTATTAGCATTAAATGGTGAAATTGGTTCTGGCAAGACCACATTATCGAAACACTTAATAAATTACCTTACTGCAACCAGGATTGATGAAGTTAACAGCCCTACATTTAATATATGCCAAACTTACTCAAAACAAGATCTTACAATATCCCATTATGACTTTTATAGACTTGATTACCTACAAGAAATTGAAGAATTGGATATAAGTGATTCAATTAAAAATAATTTCACAATTATTGAGTGGGCAAATAAATTTTCTTCAATTTTGCCAGAAGATCATATTGAAATTCAAATAAAAAATAAATGCGAAAAAAGAGAGTACAAAATTTTTTATCATGGGAAATATACAAAAAAGATTGCCGCTCATAAAAATAGATTAAGTTTTTTATCAAATTCAAATTTTAATATTAAAAAAATTACAAATATGAGAGGAGATGCTTCCAATAGAAAGTACTATAGAGTGAATGATGGTAAGAAGAATTTTATCCTCATGGATGCATCGGAAGATAGCATAAAAAAAACAACCACATCAAAGACCATAACTGATTTTATTATTTTCGGGCAATACCTTGAAAATATTGGTTTGAGAGTACCTAAGATTTATGAATTTGATATTCAACAGCAACTTATATTGGAGGAGGATCTTGGGCTAACTACATATGAAGAATTATATTCGAAACTTAGCTTTCAAGATCTCATTACTCCAGCTATTGATTCACTGCTATTATTAGTAAATTCCAATTATACAAATATAAAGGACCTAAATGGTAGAGCCTTTGTACCACAAAATTTTGATGAAAAGGTATTTATTAATGAAAGTAAAATATTCATTGATTATTATTGGCCTTATGTAAAAAATTCTATCTGTCCGGAAGAGGAAAAATGTGAATTTTTGTCTATTATAAAACAAATATATTCAGATCTATCTGCTGACAAGACAATAATACTTAGAGATTACCACTCACCAAATCTCCATTACCTAAAAAATGAAAAAGGTCATAGGAAGTGTGCCTTAATAGATTTTCAGGACGCCCTCTTGGGGCATCCACTTTACGACTTAGTATCTCTGGCTCAAGATGCCAGGTTTACTATTAGTGAAGACAAAGAAAGATATATTGTTGATGCTTTTAAAGACAAATTTCTTTTTAATGATTTCCAGCTTAGTAAGTCTTCGTTCAATGAACAATACCAAATATTAGCAATACAAAGATCCTTAAAAATATTGGGTATTTTTGCAAGACTTTCTTTGTTGGAGGGTAAAAATAACTATATAATACACATGCCAAGGGTTGTTGATTATATTAGACGCTCAATGGATTGTGGCTTGTTACATAATCTAACCCACTGGCTCAAAATTAATTTTAAGGATATATTCAATGTTTAGATCCTTCTTCCCTATGCCAAAAATTTTTTTTCCAGCTGCATTAGTGTGGATAATATTTGTAACAATTATTTGGTTCTGGATTGGTAATGATATTGCTTCTCTTCTTGGCTTAGCAAGTGAAGAAACAGAGGAGCCAATCATTGGACTTGGATTTTTCATAACGAAAAAATTTATTTGGTTTTATATATATTACATCTTATCAACCTTAATTTTTGCACTATTTTGGTTTAGATTTGCACCACATCCGTGGCAAAACTGGTCAATATTAGGATCTTCACTCATAATATTTTCTACCTATTTTGGTGTCCAGGTTATGGTAGCAATTAATAACTGGAGAAGACCCTTCTTTGACTCGATCCAGGATGCGCTTGGGGGTGAAACGCAGGTACTTTCATCGGATTTATATTACTTAATGTTAGTTTTTGCGCAAATTGCATTTGTATCATTAGCTGTTTTTGTATTAACAAGATTTTTTGTTAGTCATTATATCTTCAGATGGCGTACAGCAATGAATTTCTATTATACTGATCAATGGCAAAAATTAAGAAATATTGAAGGTGCGGCTCAAAGGGTCCAAGAAGACACCATGAGGTTTGCTGCTATAATGGAAGGACTCGGAGTTTCAATAATTGATTCAGTCATGACTTTGATAGCTTTTCTTCCAGTGTTATTATCATTATCTGAGTACGTTACCATCCTCCCTCTAGTTGGAGAAATACCAGCGCCCTTAGTTAATGCAGCAATTTTTTGGTCTATATTTGGAACAATCTTTTTAGCTATAGTGGGTATTAAATTACCTGGCTTAGAGTTCAGAAATCAAAGAGTTGAAGCCTCTCTTCGAAAAGAATTAGTATATGGTGAAGATGATGCTAGTAGAGCAACTCCACAATCCATTGGTGAATTATTTAATAATGTGAGAAAAAATTATTTCCGCCTTTATTTTCACTATCTGTATTTTAATGTTGCAAGAAGTTTTTATTTACAAGCAGATAATATTTTTTCATACCTTATCTTGATCCCCACAATAGTTGCTGGAAAAATAACATTCGGGATTTTACAGCAAATACTTACAGCTTTTGGTCAAGTCTCGAATTCATTTCAGTACATTGTAAATGCATGGCCAACAATTATTGAACTTATTTCTATATTTAAAAGATTGCAAGCTTTCGAGTCTACACTTTCTGGAAAAAATCTATCAAAAATTGAATTCTCAAAAGATGAATATCAAAAAGAGTAACCAAAATATTTTCAAAAAAAAACCTACTGACGCATTTATTCTAGCTGCTGGCTATGGTAGACGTTTGCTCCCACTTACTGAAAAGCACCCAAAGCCGTTAGTAGAAATTGCAGGTAAACCCATGATTAGTTATATAATTGATGCCCTTCAATCAACAAATATTGAAAATATTTATATCAATGCCTTTTATTTGTCTGATCAATTAGAGGGATACATAAAAGACAATTATTCCAATATTATTATTTCAAAAGAAAAGGAACTTTTAGATACCGGGGGGGCATTAAAATATGGTATCCCCGCTGACTATGATCGATCAATATATATTATTAACTCAGATACGATGCTTTTGAATAATTATAAAGATTTATTATACAGATTGAGCGAAAAATATATTTGTGATGAGGCTGATGCTGTTTTGGCTTTATCCAAAAAAGAAAAAGCAATTGGGTACAATGGGGATGGTGATTTTTTTCTTGATAAAAATAATAATATATCCAAAGAAGATCCAGGTAGTTTTGAAAAATTTGTTTTTATGGGCATTTCAATTTTAAATACTAAAACTCTGGATAAAGTAAGTGATAAGATTTTTTCGCTCAATATCATATGGAATAATTTAATACTTGAAAAAAAGTGCTCTGGGGTAATTCATGAGTCAAATTGGCATCATACTGGGGATTTAATATCATTAAACAACTTTGAAAAATATTTAATTGAGAACAAATGAAAATAGTTTTTTATGACTTCGAGACAACTGGCAGAGACAAATACTGGGATCAGATAATACAAGTTGGAGCAATACTCTGTGATGAAAACTTAAATGAACTCGATCAGTTTAATATAAAATGCAAATTAAACAAGTCTATCATTCCTGCACCACAAGCACTTTTGGTGAATGGATTATCAATGAGTGCAATAGCAACACATCAACTCTCATATTATGATCTGGTTTATCAAATGAAAGAAAAATTTGAAGATTGGAGCCCAGCTATATTCATTGGGTATAATTCTATCAATTTTGACGAAGAATTTCTCCGTAACGCTTTATTTCAAAATTTACATGAAAATGTTTATCTGACTCAGATTAATAACAATGGCAGGGCGGATGCCTTAAATATAGTTCAAGCATCATCAATATTCACACCTACTGCCATAAAAATACCAGACACCAAAAACAAATTTAAATTAGATCTATTGGCACCTTTAAATAACATTGAACATAAAAATGCACATGACGCATTAGCTGATGTGATTGCAACAATTGAAATTTGCAAGCTAATTAAAAAAAATAATAAAGACTTTTGGGATCAATCACTCCAGTCATCTACAAAGAGAGGTGTTTCTGAAATATTTGAAAAAGATACAATGTATTGCCATCCAGAAGCATATTATGGCAGTGTATACCCTTTCGTTACGACTCATGTTGGAACCTTCAATAACAAAAATAATTCTGAAATAAATATATTATTTGATTTAAAAAAGGACCCAAAAGAATACATAGATTTAGATAAAGCGCAGCTAAAAGAATTATATAAATCAGAAAAACTATTTAGATACATAAGAAATAATAGACACCCCATAATAATGCCAAAGGCTTATGCCACAAGCTTTACAAATTATGAAAAAATTGGTTATGATGAACTTGAGTCTAGAGTAAATATTATTCAAAATGATCCAGACTTTAAACAAAGAATACTTGAAATTCATTACGAAACATCAGAGGCCTACTCTACTGAATCTCAAATAGATGTATATGAAGAAGAGAGTATATATTTAGGAGGATTCCCTAGCTCATCTGATAAATTAACAATGAAAAAATTTCATAGCTCTAAATGGGAAGATAGAGTAAAAATTTGCGAAGAATTTAAAGATAAGAGATATACATACTTTGGAAAACAAATTATTTATAATAATAATATAGAACTGCTAGAAATGCATGAAAGAAAGATATTACAAAAGACGACTGCAAATAGGTTAATGAGTAATAACAGTGAGAAATGGCTAACTATACCAGAAGCATTCAATCAAATTGATAATCTAAGAGATAAGTATGCGGAAGACGCTGAAATTTTAAAATTTATAGATGAATTTAATTCATATCTGGAAGATTTATATCAATCTCATAGCAGCGGATTATTGACTTCTTAATCATAACTGATAGGCTATTTATAAAGGAGATGTAAGATGGCAACAAAACAAATAACAGACGATAATTTTCAAAATGAAATAAATAATTCTGATGTACCAGTAATAGTGGATTTTTGGGCTGAATGGTGTGGTCCTTGCAAACAAATTGGTCCAGTACTTGAAGAAATATCATCAGAATATGATGGTCGTTTATCAATAATTAAAGTGAATATTGATGAAAATCCTGTAACTCCTACCAATTATGGAATTAGAGGAATACCTACATTACTTCTCTTTAAAAACTCAGAATTAGTATCAACAAAAGTTGGTGCCTTCCCTAAATCAACACTGTTAGACTGGATAGAAGAAAATATTTAGCATTAATTATTAAGTTTAATTATTTCACCTGCAAGATATAAGGATCCACATATAATAATCCTATATGAGTCTTCTGGAAGTAATTTAATTTTGTCGAATGCGTCAAAAATATCTATTGCGGCTGTTGAATCTATACCTATTTTTTTTGCATTTTGACTAATATTTTTAGGATCTTGAGTATTATCTTGATTGGGTATCTTTATTGAGAATAGTTTAAATATT
>JAYPSX010000079.1:0-6018 GCA_038133315.1 Hyphomicrobiales bacterium | reverse complement strand
TCTAGTTTGATAATAAATTTATCAACAACCTGTTTCATGATTTCATTTGATAATGAATTGAATGGTATGATTGAGTCGAGTCTATTTCTAAACTCTGGTGAGAAGATCCTATTAATTTCTTCATTATAATTTTTATCATTTTTATTATCAGAGAAACCTATGGATTCTTTTGCAAAATCCTGAGCGCCTGCATTTGTTGTCATAATTATAATAACATTTCTGAAGTCGATCTTTTTACCATTATGATCACTTAAGAAGCCATAATCCATAACCTGTAAGAGTATATTATATATCTCAAAATGAGCTTTTTCTATTTCATCTAGTAGCAATACGCAGTGTGGTGTTTTTTCAATGGCGTCTGTTAGTAATCCTCCTTGATCATACCCTACATAGCCAGGAGGGGCTCCAATAAGTTTTGATACAGAATGTCTTTCCATATATTCTGACATATCAAATCTTATTAATTCAATTGATAGATTACTTGATAATTGTTTCGCTAGTTCAGTTTTTCCAACTCCAGTAGGACCTGAAAACAAATAAGAACCAACAGGCTTTTCTTGATCTCTGAGCCCTGCCCTTGCTGACTTGATAGATGATGCAAGAAGATCGATTGCATGATCCTGACCAAAGACCTGATTTTTAAGACTTTTATCAAGATTCTTTAATATTGAATTATCAGATTTTGTAACTGTTTTTTCAGGTATTTTTGCGATGATTGATAATGTTTTTTCAATCTCTTTTGACGTTATTTTCTTTTTTCGTTGGTCAATTGGTAAAATAATTTGAGATGCACCTGTTTCATCTATTAAATCTATTGCCTTGTCAGGTAATTTTCTATCTTTAAGATAGCGAGAAGATAACTCAACAGCCGTTATAAGGCTACTTTCATCAAATTTTATTTTGTAGAAATCCTCAAAATATGGACGTAGGCCTTTTATAATACTTATGGAGTCTTCGATGCTTGGCTCAATTACATCAATTTTTTGGAATCTACGAACTAATGCCCTATCTTTTTCAAAATATCTCGAAAACTCTCTGTAAGTTGTTGATCCAATACATTTGATCTGCCCAGATTGAAGGGCTGGTTTAAGAAGATTTGCAGCATCCATTGCTCCTCCAGAAGTGGCACCAGATCCAATAATAGTATGAATTTCATCAATAAAGAGCACAGAATTGGGTATTTTTTCGACTTCTTTTAATACATCTTTTAACCTTTCCTCAAAATCCCCTCTATACCTTGTTCCAGCAATAAGAGAACCCATATCTAATTGAATAATACTTGTTTCTCTTAAAAATTCTGGAACTTCCTCCTTAACTATTTTTAGGGCAAGTCCCTCTATGATTGCGGTTTTACCAACACCCGGATCACCAACTAATAATGGATTATTTTTTCTTCTTCTACATAGGGTCTGTATTATCCTTGTTATTTCAGTTTCTCTTGCAATTACAGGATCAATCTGTCCTTTTTTAGCCTTATTATTTAGATGTATACAATAGTTATCTATGTTTGGTGTTAAGCTTTCTTGCGATTTGTTCTCATCACCATCCACTTCAGAGTACTCTATCTTATTTTCATCTTGTTTTGCACCATGACTCAAGTAATTTACGACATCATACCTGCTTAGATTTGCTTTATTTAAAAAATAAACTGCGTGACTCTCTCTTTCTGAAAAGATTGATACAAGAATATTGGCACTTGTAACTTCATCCTTTCCTGATGTTTGGACATGTATAACTGCACGCTGCACAACTCTTTGAAAACTTGTAGTAGGTTTTACGTCATCTAAATCCTTTACAATGATGTGACGTAATTCGTTATCGATGTATCCCTGAAGGTCATCTCTAATTTTATTTAAATCTATCCCGAAGTGTTTAAATATAGAGATTGCATCATCATCATCAATAATAGCGAGAAGAAGATGTTCAAGTGTTGAAAATTCCTGTTTCTTAACCCTTGCAATAGAAAGGGCTTTGTGCAGAGAGTCTTCCAATCCTTTTGAAAAAGTGGGCATATTACTTATTTTTCTCCATTTTACATTGAAGAGGATGTCCGTTTTTTATTGAATAGTTCATTACTTGCATAACTTTTGTTTCAGCTATGTCAAAGGGGTAAATTCCGCATAAGCCCTTTCCATTTCGATGAACGTGCATCATGATTTGGTTAGCTTGGTCAATATCTTTGTTAAAATATCTCATAAGAACATCTACAACAAATTCCATAGGTGTGTAATCGTCATTGAGAAGGATAACCTCATACATACTAGGACGTTTGACTTTATCCTTCGCTATGGTTTGAGTATTATTAGATGTGTTATCTTCAGGCATTTACTTAATTTAGAAAAAATATTACTTATATCATATTTGGTGAAAAAAAAATAAAAATCAATTTTAAAAAACATTTTTTTAATTTATTTTTCATTCAAATTAATCAAAATATAATATTTACGTGCTAATTTTTTTTCATGAAATCTAATTCTATAAAATATTTAATATATTTTATATTAATTCTTAGCTTCACTGTTTCTTTCAATGAAGCTAAAGCTGTACAAAAATATTCATCATTTAGTCTCGATGCAAACACTGGAAAAACCCTCCATAGTAACAATGGATTCCAGTTGAGGTATCCGGCATCATTAACCAAAGTTATGACTCTATATTTAATTTTTGAGGATTTAGAGAAAAGAAAAATTAAGAAATCAGACTTGATTACATTTTCAAGAAATGCATCCCTTAAACCAGCTTCAAAATTAGGAATACCTGAAGGAAAAACCATAAGCTTTAGTAATGCAATAAAGGCACTTACCGTTAAGTCAGCAAATGATGTTGCTACAGCTGTTGCTGAGCATCTTGAAGGATCTGAAGAAAAATTTGCACTACGAATGACAGAAAAAGCAAAGGATCTTGGGATGATGAGTACTACATTTAAAAATGCCTCTGGTTTACACAATAACTATCAAAAAACTACAGCTTTTGATATGGCAATTCTTGCTTTGAGGATGATAAAAGATTTCCCTGAAGAATCCAAAGTATTTGCTCTCAAGGAATTCAATTTTGAGGGGCAGAAATATACCAGTCATAACAAATTACTGTTCAGTTATTCAGGAACAAAAGGAATGAAGACTGGATACACAAGTATGTCAGGATTTAACTTAATTTCTTATGTTGAACGTGATAGCAAAAAAATAATATCTGTTGTTATGGGTGGGAGTAGTTCAAATTCAAGAAACAGCAATATGGTAAAAGTGTTGGATAAATCATTCCAAATGCCCGATATCAATATTCAATCACCAAAAATGAATCCCTATTTAAACAGTAACAAAAACCAAACACCAAAAGATAGCAAATATCTAAATAATGAATCAAAAACGTATACATCCAGGTTTGATAGGTTAAGTAATAGAGTTGATCAAATATTGTCTATTTTCCCCTGATTTTTTTTTCCTTTAGTATGAACTCTCTAGCAAGATTTATCTTCTTAGCCAAATATTCACTACCTCCATTATCTGGATGATTTTTTCTTATAAGATCTTTATAAGCAGCCTCTATTTCTTCTACACTTGCACTTTTATGAATTCCAAGTATCTCATATGCTTCATCTAAATTTGATATCTCATTTGATGATTTGTGCTGATGAGTTCTTAAATTAAATTTTTCTTTAATCTTAATTAGAAAGGGCATCACATAAAACAAGAACGCAAGTAATTTAAATTTAATCAGAGCTAATATTAATAAGATAAAGAGTGCGGAAATAAGAATGGTCATTTAATTTATTGATTTGGTGCGATCGAGAAGATTCGAACTTCCACAGAGTTTCCCCTACAGCGACCTCAACGCTGCGCGTCTACCAATTCCGCCACGATCGCAGAAATTTTTAATATATGAATTAATATATTAGAATGGTAATATTTAGCAATTATAATTAATCGATAATGAAATAATGTTTAAAAAAGTTGAGCTATTTAAAAGTGATACACTTATTGATTATAAGGTAGCATCAAAATTTATGGAAAAAAGATCTTCTCTAATTCATAACGGAGAAGCAAATGAACTAATTTGGTTACTAGAACACCCAAATATTTATACCGCTGGCTCTAGTGCCAAAGATAATGAATTCCTTGGTACAAAAGATATCCCAGTATACAAAACACCAAGAGGTGGAAAATATACCTATCATGGACCCGGTCAACGAATAATATACCTTATGATTAACCTAGAAAGGTGTGACAAAGACATAAGAAAATTCATAATGATACTTGAAAGAATAATAGTTAAAACGTTTAAAAAATTTGATATGGATGTATATCCTGTAAGAGATAGGATTGGTATTTGGATAAAAACAAATAATGGTGAAGAAAAAATTGGTGCTATAGGTTTAAAAGTTAAAAAATGGATTTCTTTACATGGAATATCAATAAATATAAACCCAGAACTTCAATATTTTGATGGAATTGTTCCTTGTGGTTTATCCGAATATAATGTTACGAGTATAAAAAAACTAGAGAAAAATATTTCAATTGAAAACTTTGATGAAGAATTCATATTAAACTTTGAAAGACAATTCGGGAAGATGAGAAAAATAAATAACCTAATTCTGGATTGAATTAATAAGTTGTATGAAAAAAGCAATTTCATCTTTTTTTATTTTTAATTCATTCTCTTTATTTACATCTCGATAAATTTCATTATTAAACAACTCATCAACATAAATCGTGTGCCATAGTTGTTCTAATTCTATCTTGTTTAGAACCACAAGAATTGTTAAGATGCATGAGCCACTAATTTTGATTAGCTCAAACATTATAAACAACATAAAATCATCTAGACTAGCCAGATAGTCTTCCACAAGAGTAATATCATCATTATTTTGTTTTATTGGATTTAAATTTGAAGTTGTTTTCCAATGTGTATTAAAAATATTATTAAATTCATCTAACGCATTATCCCAAATTTTTTTTTGTTTATTTGCAAGAGAGTTTGGAGAATTTACTCTATAAAACAACAGATCTGTCTCAAGATATTTTAACAATTCTGGTAATATAAATTTGTTAGAATCCTGACTGTTTGAGCTATATTTCAATAGGATATTTATCATACTAATCTTAATATTTTGATTATTTTTTTCTGACAGTTCATCCAGTATTAATTCTTTTATATAAACATTTGGAATAATTATGTTTTTTTGATTTTTTGTTTTGGATTTATTACCATTGAATGTTAAAAAAATTTTATTATCTTCTTCAAGTAATCCAATTTCCTTTTTATTAAAATCTGTCAGCTTATTCATCAAAATAAAGTCCTAGTTTATTAACTGCATTTTTAAAATGGTGAGGTATTTCTACAACAACACTAATATCCTCTGTATTTTGAGTATTGGGGAAAATTATTTCATAAGAATGTAAATATAACTTTTTCTCAATACTTAGAGGATATGCTTGATTACCATATTGTTTATCTCCAATGATAGGACAATGTAACATTGATAAATGTTTCCTTATTTGATGTTTTCTGCCCGTATGTGGTATTAGTTCAATCACGGATACACCATCGGGATTTGATGATTTTATATTAAAATAGGTCAATGCTTCCTGTGATTTATCTACATTATTTGCAATGTTCTTTTTTTTTATTTCCAGTGGATAGTCTATTATCCCATTATTTTTCTTTGGTAAATTATTTGTTAGAGCCAGATATTTTTTATTAATAACTCTTTTATTAAAGGCTTCAGTATAATATTGGGCAGCTTTTCTATTTTTGGCAATAAGAAGAGCCCCAGTAGTATTTTTATCAAGTCTATGAACAAGTCTGTATCTTGAGTCCTCGGATTTAATTATAGAGTCAATATGATATTTTGCAGACACACCGCCTTGGGTAGGGAGCCCATAAGGTTTATTTATAACAATAACATCTTGATCCTCATAAACAGCTATATCTGATAAAAGAAAATTATTTTTTTTAATATCATAATATTTTTGCTTTTCACTGAATTTAAAATTAGGTGGAATTCGAATTTCATCACCC
>JAYPSX010000078.1:0-6059 GCA_038133315.1 Hyphomicrobiales bacterium | reverse complement strand
GTAGATACTCTTTTCGTCCATTCATCATATAGATCAAATATCTTATTCATCAATAATTTGATACCATTTTTTTTCAAAGATGAAATCTTTAAAATATTATCACCACCTAATTGCACTATGTTGGTGGAGAAAGATTCTTTTATTCGTTTTTCAAAATCCTTCTTATCCTTAACCAAATCTATCTTATTTAAAACAAATAGCAACGCGCGTCCTTCAGAAATTATATGATCTGCCAATCTCAAGTCTTGTTTATCTATAAACTCTGATGCATCTATTAACAAGACTACCACATCTGCAAATTTAATCGTTTTGAATGAGTCCAGGTACGCTAATTTTTCAGATAACTCATTGACTTTTGTTCTTCTACGTAATCCTGCAGTATCAATAATTTTTATTTTTTTTTCATTCCACTCCCAATGGATATCTATAGAGTCTCTCGTGATGCCCGCAGTGTCACCAGTAATCATTCTTTCTTTCCCAAGCAATGCATTAATTAGTGTTGATTTGCCTACATTTGGTTTCCCAACTATTGCAAGACTTAATTCATCATAGGTATTATCAGCCTTTGAGTCTTCTGAAAATGTTTTCTCTAGAATTACTTCAATTAATTCCTCAATCCCAATATTATGTTCTGCGGAAATATTAATTGGTTGACCAAAACCTAATTCAAAAAACTCATGCGAATTCTTTTTTGCAATTGAGCTTTCACTCTTGTTTGCAATAGTAATTACATTGACCCCAGCTTTTCTTAAATAATGTGAAAACTCAATGTCTTTATTTGTTATACCGGCTTTTCCATCTACCACAAATAAACATAAATTTGATGTATGAATTATCTTTAACGAATTATCTTCAATTTTTTTTGATAAGAGATCCGTGTTAGATTCGTAAACTCCTGCAGTATCAATTAAAATAAAGTCCTTTCCATGAAGTGAAATCCTCTCTTCTCTAAAATCCCTAGTTAAACCTGGGATATCGGAAACAAGGGCCTTCTTCTTACCTAAGAGTCTATTGAAAAGTGTTGACTTACCAACATTTGGTCTTCCTGCTAGTACTACTCTTGAAACCATAATTAATAATCTATCTATAAGATGTTAATTCACCATTATCAGATATAACATATAAATTATTATTTACAACAATCGGAGGAATGGTTATATCGCCAAATTTACTAGTTTCAATATTTGATATTTCTCCATCCTCTGGATTTACCACCAGATGACCACCACTTGAACTAAAGAGATTTATCTTATTGTTAATCATTAACATTGATACAAAGCTCTCATTTTTTTTAAATTCATATACCTGTTTGAGATCCTTCATCCAGATAATATCTCCTTTATCAAGGGTAATTGCGAATAATGTATTATCATTTCCCAATAAGAACACATAATCTCCAATTAGTAATGGTGTTAGATAACTTGAAATAGCAAGCTCCCAAATTCTAAAGCCATTTTCAATGTTATTGGCTATAACCCTTCCGTGGGACCCAACTGTAACTATATATTCATTATTGATAACAGGACTAGCAATTATATCTTTGATTTGTGAGAGTGAGTTCTTAATATTTTTTCTATTAATTGAATCTGCCCATATTCGCCTGCCATTTGATGCATCAAACACAAATATTTCTCCAGATCTATATGGAACTATAATAGTGTTTTTATTTAATGCCATACTGCTCGATTGGATGAACCCAGCACTATCTGAAAACCAATTATAATCCCATATTAAATCACCAGATTGTATATCAAATGATTGAATCTTATTATCTATATTTAGGACATATACAGCACTATTATTTGCGATCGGAGCTGATCTAATCGGTATTCCTAGATCTTTTTTCCATAAAATATCGCCATTATAGGGGTCAAGTGCATATAATTCTCCAAATCCATTGGTATAAAAAATCATACCAGAATTAGCAAACAGACCACCTCCGAATCCAATTTTAGGCTCTTCCTGCTCTGGGTAAAGCCCTTTTGACCAAATAATTGTTCCATCAGACGCATTTAATGCTGATAATTTATTCTCACTGTCGACAACAAATATTATATTATCGATAAGTATTGGCGCAACAATAAGAAAATTATCTTTACTTATCCCAACACCAATATTTGTTGACCAGTTTTCTATAAAATCCCCTGAGTATGATATATTGCCAAGGTTGTTTGATGTGTTCTTGACAGATGCAACCCAGATTGAATTATTTTTTGGGTTAGGAATATTTATTGTATATTGCTGATCTGATATTTTTAAAAGCTCAGGTGTGAGCAATATACTCTCCCTTTGCCCAGGCAAAATATCTTCTTTACCTCTGATGAAGCTTTCACAAGCTGTTAAAGTAAAAAATAATAATAAAATGAATAGTTTATAAATATTTTTTTTTATGAAGAACACAGCTTTATCATATTTTAGAGCTTAAAACTTTCAACATCATTTGAGCTCTATCAAACATTCCATTAGTTGTTTTCTCATTAGATAAGATAATTTCCAGCGATTCAATGCCTTGATCAAATACTTCATTTTTGTATGCGCTTATTGCTAGTATTTCATGAGCAAAAAGTCCAAGTGTTTTGTCACTCAATAAATCTTTTAGTTCCCCTTTCATTTCTTCAAATGAATAACTGTCTACTCTAATGTATGATAATTTTAGTTTGGCTAGATCTTTGAGTAATGTGTTATTTGTTGTATTTATAATTTCATTATATATTTTTTCAGCCTCAACTAAATTACCTTCTGACAATAATAAATCGGATTTAAGCACTAATGCATATGATTTATAATTTTTAGTTCCTTCATTAGATAGCCTAGCTAAATTAGTTTCTGCTGATTGAAAATCATTCTGAATAATATTATCAATAACTTCAGAAAATATTAATCCTGAATTTTTTTCTTTGGATGAAGACCAATATTGGTAAGATTCAGAAGAAGCCAAGCCCAATGAGAGAACTATCACAAAAGTAAATACTGCTGCCCTATATTTGCTCCAAAGTGCTTTTAATTTGTCTTGTCGAAGATCTTCATCAATTTCATTAAACAGATTTGACATTTTAATTCCCTAATATCATTACATTTATTTATAAACATATTTATTTTTGTTTCCAATCAAAAACATTCAATAGCTTGGAAAATATTGCACCTCTTCTCTCGAAAATGTCCATTCATTATACTTTCTCATTGTTACTTTAAAGGCACTAGACTCGATAAATCTGGATAATGATAATTTAATTTTTTTGTAGTCAAATTCACTCTCATACCAATTGATATCTGCCAACATAAATTGCCTTACAAATGGAAGAATTGACAACTCATAAATAGATATTTTATCTCCATGGATATAGGTCGACTCATTCATTTTGTTTTCTAGTTTACTAAGAATTTTTACAGCCGCATTCCTATGTTCATCTTTTTTTTGGGGATCAAATCTGCTTGAATATTTATACCGGTCCAGATGAAATTTAAAATCGTTATCAAAGAAATCTATTAACTCGTCAGCAGCTTCATCATTATATGGTCGCATAATATCCAATGGGTCATTTTTTGAGAGATACCACTTCATAATATCCAGACTTTCTTCAATGATTGTTCCATCTTCTGTGAGAAGGACAGGAACAGTAGCCTTTGATGATATTTTAAGAAATTCTTCTGGTTTGTTTTTAAGGGTGATTTCCCTAATTTGACATCTATGATTAGAGAAAAAAATTGACAACCTTGCTCTTATTGCAAAAGGGCATCTCCTGAAAGAATAGAGTATATGATTATTATCCGTCTCTTTGTTCAATAAAATTCCTCTGTTTTTGGAGCTCTAATTGCAATTTTCTCTCTTTAAACCTTTTAATACTTTTTTCATTTTGTTTATCATGACAATATGGACAGGATAAATCTTTTGTATAAAATTCACTTTTTCGGTCAGTATCTGATAATGGCATTCTGCAAGCATGACACATTTCATGATTGCCTTTATTCAATTCATGTTCAAGTGAAACTCTATAATCAAAAACAAAGCACTCACCATTCCATTTGCTTTCATCTTCCTGTCTTTCTTCAAGATATTTAAGAATCCCTCCATCGAGTTGGTATACATTTTTGTAGCCTTTACTTAGAAGGTATGATGACGCTTTTTCACATCGTATGCCACCAGTGCAATACATAGCGATTTTCTTATCTTTATTATCATCTAAAAAATTATCAGCCCAATCTGGAAATTCTCTAAATGATGTTGTATTTGGGTAAGTAGCTCCTTGAAAAGCACCTATAGAATGTTCATAAGTATTTCTGGTATCAATGATTAAAACATCGTCTTCTTCCAGTAAATTATCCCATTCATTTGGGTTTAGTAACTTGCCAGTGAGTTTATCCGGTGCCACATCATCTTTGCCCATAGATACAATTTCTTTCTTAAGTCTAACTTTCATTTTTCTGAAGGTTTTACCATAGGCAAGTGAGTATTTTGCTTTTAGATCTGAGAATTGATCTATAGTTCTTATATATTTTAAAACATTAGCAATACCATCTTGAGTGCCGGATATTGAACCATTAATACCCTCTGATGCAATCAAAACAGTTCCGACAAGTTTGTTTTCTAGACAAATATCAAGCAAATCACTTCTAAAGTAAGCAAATTCATTCCATCTAGCGAATTTGTAGAACGATGCGACAATATTTTCATTATAATTATTCATACATTAGCCTTATCTGAATCTTAAATTTTTTCGACTTAATTCTGATATAGAACTACATCCCATAAGCTTCATATCTCTAACTATCTCATCATGCATTAAATTTAAAGCTTTTTTTACACCATTTGACCCTGCACCTGCGAGAGAGTAGAGATAAAACCTACCTCCAGAACATGCATCTGCACCAAGTGATAATGCTTTCAAAACATGTGTACCCCTTCTTATTCCACCATCACAAATAATTTCAATCTTCCCAGATACAGCATCAACAATTTCAGCCAGTTGGTCAAATGGCGAGCGTGAACCATCCAGTTGTCTTCCACCATGGTTCGAAATCATAATAGCGGTAGCACCAACATCTATTGCTTTTTTAGCATCCTCAACTGACATGATTCCTTTTAAACATAGTGGTTTGGACCAGTGCTTCTTTATTTCTTCAATTTTTTTCCAGTTTAATTCTTGATCTAACATTTTTGTGAAGTAGTCACCTATTGACATAGCAATTTTTGTGCCTTCATTTAAATGAGAATCTAATTGAGGTAGAGAAAACTTTTCTCTTCCTAAATAGTTCATAGTCCATTTTGGAGACATTGCGAAGCTCAATAGGCTGGATAATGTGAGTTTTGGCGGAGATGTAAAGCCAGTTCTCAAATCTCTCTCCCTATTTCCGCCTACAATTGTATCGACCGTAATAGCAAGAGCATCAAAATCATGCTCAATACATTTTTGCAACATGTCTTCATTTAGTGCTTTATCTTTATGCACGTATAACTGAAACATTTTAGGGCATGTGAATTTTTTACCTACCTCCTCAATACTTACAGTTGCTAGTGATGAAATACCAAAATAAGTATTAAAATCTTGAGCAGCTTCTCCAACCGCTCTTTCACCATCATGGTGAAATAATCTTTGCAGTGCTGTTGGAGATAGAAATATAGGTATATCAATTTTTTTACCTAGTATCTCAACTGAGGTGTCGATATTACTTACAGAATTAAGTACGCTTGGAACCAAATCACATCTGTCGAATGCTTGAGTATTTTGAACATATGTTTTTTCATCATCGGCGGCACCATCAATATAATGAAAAATAGGTGAAGGAAGATTTTGTTTGGCTAACAATCTAAAGTCATTTGTATTATGACAATTTTTCAATTTTTTGAACATATCGATCCATATATTTACTTTAATGAAAGTATATCAAAATCAACGAATTTGAAACAAAAACTCATATAAAACTTGTAGCTTTTATCATCGCGAATGAAATGATAAACAGAATCCCTCCTGTAATCAAATCAACAACTTTCAAAACGAGAACATTGTTAGAGAATGATGAAAACATTTTTGAGAATACTGCAACACCATAGAAAAATATTA